>JAFRIL010000216.1 GCA_017432845.1 Lachnospiraceae bacterium
GCATAAGAGGACAATGCGTGAGTCGCTTGACTGTGCAATGGCTCTTGAAGAACTTGCAGATATGGGCGTAAACGACGTGATCACTTTCGATGCACATGATCCGAAGGTTCAGAATTCGATCCCGCTTTGCGGATTTGACAACTTCACTCCTCCTTATGAGTTCATATCATCGCTCATTCATTATGAGCGCGATCTTATCATAGACAAAGATCATCTGGTGGTTATAAGCCCGGATGAAGGTGCTCTTGACCGTGCCGTATACTTTGCCGGAGTTCTCGGCGTTAATACCGGTATGTTCTACAAGCGCCGCGATTACACCAAGGTCATCAACGGTAAAAATCCCATAGTCGCACATGAATTCCTCGGGGATGAGATAGACGGAAAAGATGTCATCATAATAGACGAAATGATCAGTTCCGGCGGAAGCATGCTCGACACGGCCAAACAGCTCAAAGCCATGAACGCAAAACGCGTGTATATATGCTGTACTTTCGGGCTGTTCACCGAGGGTATCTCAATGTTTGACACGGCATATGACGAGTGCGTATTTGACAAGATCATTTGTACGAACCTGGCATACCATGATCCCCTGATCAATTCCAGGCCCTACTTTATAGAAGCCGACATGAGTGAATTCCTTGCGACTGTAGTCGATTACATGAACCATGATATAGCGATGTCAAAAGTACATACAAATACCGAAAAGATCCAGGAAGTACTAAGACGCTATAACAAAAGACTTGAAGTTGAATTTCTCGCAGATGACAATGCCTAACCCATAAAAGGGAATGCATTCTTATGCCACCTGATATCCTCTCCTTCGATGGCGACAACATCAAACCTTACAGGGGTCGATGGAGGATATTTACGGTACAGCATGTAATGCGCGGCAACCTTTGATATTGTTTTTTGTTTTGATATACCGACCGCTTCTTCGGGATGCCCCGTGGATGCGGTTTTTCTGTATTTCACCTCGATAAATACGAGTGTATCATCATCCCGTGCTATAAGATCTATCTCTCCGAACCTGTCCCTGAAGCTGTGCTCTATGATATGCAGACCGCATCCTGACAAAAATGCGGCGGCCGTTTCTTCTTTTTGGGAGCCTACAGTTCTCTTATTCATTATCTTCTCAGTTTACTCTGTATCTTCTCCATGTTATCGACAAATACGAGTATCTCGGCAACCACCTCGTACAGTTCGGGCGGTATATACTCACCGATGTCGAGTTTTGAAAGCGTTCCGGCAAGTTTTTCATCCTCATGGACAGGCACGTCATTTTCCCTGGCCTGTTCTATGATACGCTCAGCAAGCTTTCCCCGGCCCGTTGCTACTATACGCGGCGCAACATCATTGGGATCATATTCTATGGCTACCGCCTGTTTTATCTTTTTGTTCTCGTTATCCGCCATATCATGCCCTGACATCAAATCTCATCTTGGATACAACCATATGAGCGCCCTCATGAGGCTCTTCTTTTGTGAACTCTTCGGCAACCGGCGTAATAACGCTTCCGGGCTCTTTCTTTGTCACTCTTATACCCGTATCATATCCCTTTTCGGTAAGCCGCTTAGTCAGCTCATCAATATGAGCCTCGATAAAATCAAGAAGCTTTTCCGATGCAAGATAAAATGTTGTATTTACTTTTGTATGATCACGCATGGTGACATATACATCCATCGGGCCGAGGTGCTCCATATCAAGGTGAAGGAGTGCCGAGTAGTTCCCGTCCCTGTTGGAAAGGTCCTTCTTCCTCGTATATACATACAATTCTCCGTTCGCATCTTCTCCCGCCATCTTCAAGGGAAGCTGTACATAGTTCACAAACTCATTTAGATTGTTCATGAAGTTAACGTTCTCATTAAGAGAAGCTGCAGCCTTTGAGACAACCGAGTCACCTCTTCCGAGTGTTTCCATCATCTCGGTGATTCTGGCTGTGGTCTTCTGGATCCTGTCATAGAGTTCTTCGATCTTGCCGGGCTGGGCAACATCCTTCGGCCTTATCGACATCTGTGCATTAAGCGAATCCTTAACAAGCTTGGTAAATCCGTCACTTTTGATAAGATCGGAAAGTTTTGCACTTATCTGTTCTTTTACGTTTTCGGCAGCCTCCGGTATCTCCTGACCTTGTGCACGCGCAGCCAGCATGTCTATATTGGATCTTTCCTGCGACATGAGGTTGGCCTCATCCGACCCTTCCGATGCCTCCTCCGAATACGGTGCCAGTTCAACCTCGGTAACCTTTGAGACCTCGGGAGGATAGTCCTGTACGAGCTGTTTAACGGCCGTCATAACCTGCGACGGGTCAAGAGGCTCGTGAATATCAGCACTTTCGCCCGCAAGGATAAGTATGTTCTGAAGATCCGTCGACAGACTCATCTGTTCGGCGCCGGAAAGAGACAGATTGGTGTTAACTGCCACTGCCTGCTCATTGGCTGCATCGGATCCCGGTGAGATCATTTCCTTAAGTTCTCCGATAAATGAATCCACAGTGTTCCTTATGGCATTTGCGGCGCTTCCGACCGTATGCGGTGTAGCCTGAGCAGCTGTCTCGTTTGCGACCTCGACTCCTGTCTTGTATTCAGCCTCTGATGCCGTCTCGGGTGCCTGAGCGGCTGCGGCAGTTTCAGTATTTCCCTGTGCAGTGTCTGTCTGTAACGTATCTGTGTTTTGCACTGCGGTATTTGTCGCTGCACCATCAACTGTTGTGGCATTACCGGCCTGTGCCATACTTTGTTCTTCAGGCAAAATCGTCTCAAGGTTTTCGGGATCGATAAGATTTAGCACCTCATTAATAACAGCCGTATCCCCGCTTTGTGCCGCCTCATGGAACATCTCGGCAACTCCGCTTGTAGTTGCCTGAAGATCATTTGTTATCTGATGTTCGAAATTCCTGTAATTCTCGTATTGAATAACGTTCGTTTCTGTAAGAGGCATTCCAAGCTTGGTCATTGAAACGATCGTTTCGGGGGAAGCATTCTGATGTGTTGAGATATTGCGAAACATTTCCACCAAAGCATTCCTGTTGACAGGCATACTCTCCGACATCATCCTGTCGGTCATCGCTATTGTCGTATCATTTACGGGAAGACCCGCGGCCTTAAGAGCGGAAAGAGTCGCACTTCCCGCGGAAAGATTTGAATACAGGGGACGCAGGGCTGTCTGGCCGCCTGAGCCCTTTGCCACCTCAAAAGTCATGGTCGATCCGACCTCAATATCCGCATTTCCCTGCATCTTCGCTGATATCGTCCGGTCATTTCCGAGCCGTATGGTAACCTGATCCCCGTCTTTTTCAACGATCTGCCCCGTAACAGTGGTTCCCGCACTTAACGCATCGCCACGGTCGGAATTTGGGACAGCACCTGATAAGACCGCGCCTTGTGCATTATAACCGGGTCTTAAGTTCTCGTTGATCTGATAATTGTTGTCGATCGTAATAGCCATATTCAGTCGGTCTCTTAAATGAAGTTTCCTATAAACGTTCTTCTGTGTATCGGACAGGGGCCGAACTCTTTTATCGCTTCAATATGTGCGGCCGAACCATAACCTTTATTGGCCGAAAAGCCATACATCGGATAAAGCTTATCCATCTCCTCCATTATACGGTCCCTTTCAACCTTGGCAATAATGCTCGCAGCCGCGATCGAGCAGCTCTTTGCATCGCCTTTTACGATAGGTACCTGCTTAATGTCGATATCCGGTATGACAACCGCATCATTTAATAATATATCGGGTAAAACCTTAAGATTCATAATGGCCTGACGCATAGCCTCATATGTGGCATTTAATATATTGATCTCATCTATCCTCTCATGCCCCACAATCCCGGTCGCCGATGCAATAGCACGTGATTTTATAACATCATACAGTTCTTCACGTTTGGAAGCAGACAGCTGTTTTGAATCGTTGAGATATAAGATCTTATCGTCCTTAGGAAGAATAACGGCCCCGGCAACTACCGGTCCGGCGAGAGGTCCTCTGCCTGCCTCATCGATGCCGCATATCATGGAATAACAGCTGTACTGTCTCTCGAACGATAACATTTGTTCCGTCCTTTTTAACTCTTCCTCATATTTATCCACACATTTTCTTGCACGGTTGATTAATTGAATAACACCGCTTCTTTCGTCGTTTGAATGCTTTTCTATAAAGGCCTCGTATTCACCATTTTGCAGATTATTAAATTCTGATTTGATTTTTGAAATACTCTCAGACATCGTTATATATCACCCGGTTCTTTAAATTCATTTACGAAAGAAGAATCTGAGCTTCGAAATCGGGAGCAGACGCAGATATACCCTGCCGGCTATTCTCGTTGACGTGACCGTCCCGACCTCCTCGTAGCGTGAATCTATGCTCTCTTTCCTGTTATCCCCGACAACAAAGTATTCCCCGACCGACAGCTTGACGGGTGATGCAGCGATCCCCGCGTCCTCAGGCGGATCAAGCCCTTCTATATCATCTATCTCTTCATCATTGATATAAAACCGGCCGTTCTTTATCTGAACCGTCTCGGACGGAAGTCCGATGATCCTCTTTACAAGCTCCTCGCCGGTGCCTTTCTGTCTGAAGACAATGATATCATATCTTTCCGGCTCGCCGAACCTGTATGAGAGCTTTTCGATCAGAACACTGTCCCCGTCATCAAGCGTATGCTCCATCGAATGATTTTTAACACGGATCCGCTCTGTCACAAATCTGGACAGTACAAAGGCGATGACGAGCACAGCCAGGATAAATACACCAAAATCCATTACGGACCTTAAGAAACCTTTTGATCTGTTTTTCTTTCTCTTCCTGCTCAATCTTATACTCCGTCAGAATCCATCATGCTCAATTATGGAATTTCAAGTGTTATGTTTCCAAGAAGGCCGGCCCTGAAGTCAGTTAAGACCATCCTTGCGGCCTTGTCGTAGTCGGCCTCGCCTCCGGCCTTTATGGAGCCTCTCTTTACCGCTATGTCACCAAGAATATCGTGCGAACTGCCTTCCTCTCCCGTACCAAACCGCTTTGTAAGAGCGCCTGGTAATAGTTTTCTTATCACATCGATAAGATTCAGCGACAGTTCAACCTCATCAAGGATCTCGTCATTTATCGACCCTATGAATGCAAGGTTTTGACCGATAGTCTCGTTTTCAAACTTGGGCCAGAGTATGCCCGGTGTATCAAGGAGTTCAACGCTCTTGTTAAGCTTTATCCACTGTTTACCTTTTGTCACGCCGGGCTTGTTACCGGTCTTGGTGCTCGCCCTCTTACACAGCGAATTGATGAATGTGGATTTGCCGACATTTGGAATACCGACTACCATAGCCCTTACGGGGCGTCCGATGATCCCCCTCTTTTTGTCCCGCTCCAGCTTTGCCTTGCAGGCCTCATCTATAGACCGGCTTATCGCCGAAAATCCCTTCCGGTTCTTGGAATCGATAAGAACCGTGACAAGACCCTTTTCGGAAAAATAACGGACCCACTGCTCATTTGAGGCAGGATCGGCAAGATCGGATTTATTGAGTATTACAAGACGTGATTTTCCTTTTGCAAGTTCATCTATATCGGGATTGCGCGAAGATACTGGAATACGCGCATCAAGAAGTTCAATGACAAGATCGATGATCTTGATGTCTTCAGCCATCATACGTTTGGCCTTGGTCATATGCCCGGGATACCATGAAACGTTCATCACTCTATCCTCCCGGACTGTGAATTCCTGCCTTTCAGATGATACCAGGCCTTTCCTTCGATCATTCCGCGGCTGATGTTTCCGATATTGGCACTTCTCGAATCCTCGGAATTACGTCTGTTATCTCCGAGAACAAAATACTCATCGGCACCGAGGAGTATTTCGGATGCCGCAATTCCCGGATCTCTTGTGTCTTCTGCACGGTCCTTCGTATATACCGAGCCGTTTATTACAACCTTTCCCTGTACGATCTGCACCGTATCTCCGGGTGTTGCAACGACTCTCTTTACGGAAAGGTGTGCATTCTCATTACCGTTGGGCCGAAAAACAATGACGTCTCCCTGTTTTGGAGCCGAAAACTGATATGCTATCTTGTTGATCAAAACCTCCTGGCCGTTTGAAAGCGCAGGTTCCATTGACTCACCGACGACACTCGTCCTGATCCCGAAGGCAAATACGAGCGCAACTCCCATGAACACGGCGATAAATACAAGGAATACCCACTGAAGGACCTGATAGAGATTGTTTATATTGAATTTTCTCTCGCGGTTTATGTACGATAACGACGGACCGCCTGATCTTCTTCTGAAATTCATGCAGTTATTATACTATAAAAAGCACTTGCATGCGCAAGTGCTTTTACGGTTTGTGATATTACCGGATGAGTTCCTTGACCTTGGCACTCTTACCTGAGCGCTGTCTTAAGTAGAAGAGCTTAGCCCTGCGGACTTTACCGCGTCTTACCACTTCGATCTTCTCAACATTGGGAGAATGAAGCGGCCATGTCTTCTCTACTCCGACACCGTTTGAATTCTTTCTTACCGTAAATGTCTCGCGATTGGATCCGCCCTGACGCTTGATGACTGTTCCTTCGAACACCTGGATCCTCTCACGGTTTCCTTCCTTGATCTTACCGTAAACCTTGACGGTATCCCCTATCGCAAAATCTGCAACATTTTCCTTGAGCTGTTCCTGCTCGATCTCTTTGATAATGTCGTTCATTTTCTCTCTCCTATCACGTGGGACGTTCTTGACTAAATATAGCAGAGGACCGTCTTTAATTTTCAACTTTGATATATTAACACACCCAATGGCTGATTGCAAGTATGTTTGTGTGGTTTGTCACTTTCGGCTGATATACCTTTCATACAGATCCGGACGCCTTTGCTTCGTACGCTCGAGCGACATTTCATGCCGCCATTTGTCGACCTTGGCATGGTCTCCGGATAACAGTATCGCAGGCACGGTGCGGTCATGCCAGACTTCAGGCCTTGTATACTGAGGGTATTCAAGAAGTCCGTCCGTAAACGACTCATACTCGGGTGAATCAGAATTGGACAAGACACCCGGAACGAGACGCGATACGGCATCAACAACTATCATCGCCGGTATCTCTCCGCCCGTGAGCACATAATCACCGACAGAAACCTGGTCGGTAACGATCTCATCTATCACGCGCTCATCTATTCCCTCATAATGACCGCATAAGATGATAAGATCCTCACATTCCGAGAATTCGGCTGCCATCTTCTGGTCAAACAGCCTGCCCTGCGGAGTCATATAGACGACTCTGGGCGATACTTTACCATCAGGCACACCCCTGCGCTTTGCGATATTTTCGGTGATATTTTTATAACAAAGGTAGACGGGCTCGGCCTGCATAAGCATTCCGGCTCCTCCGCCGTATGTATAGTCATCAACCTTGCTATGCTTGTTAAACGCAAAATCACGGATGTTTGATGCCTCGACCAAGATTATACCCTGATCGCAGGCTCTTCCAATGATACTGTCGGAAAGACCGGCCTTTATCATATCCGGAAAAAGCGTCATAATATGAAAATTCATTTTGACACCCGTCAGTCCAAAAGACCGTCTAGAATGTGTATGGCAACCGTTCGTGAAGCGATATCCACATCAAGGACACATTGCTTTATGGCCGGAAGCAGGACCTGTCCGCGGTCGGTTTCGATCTCGTATACATCGTTCGCACCCGTTTGGATAACTCCCGTTATTGTACCGGATATATGCTTTTCCTCGTCCGTCGCCACGCAGCCGATAAGATCGGCTATGAAGTATTCATCCTTTCCGGGCTGCACTGCATCGGATCTTGTTACAAACAGGCCCTTCTTAACAAGTGGCTGCACGGATTCGATGGTATCATATCCATCAAATGCAAGGATGACATACTTTTTGAAAAACCTTGCCGACACACATGAAAGTTCCAAAAGGCCGGACGACATATCGGCAAACGTCCTTTTAAGCTTTTTGAACCTTTTTACATCATCGGTCATGGGAAATACACAGACTTCCCCGCGAAGACCGTGTGTTTTGGTGATCACTCCGACCTGGAGCAGTTCTTCCCGGTTCACTGTACTATATCTACCAGTACTTTCTTGGGAAGATCGGCAGATGCTGCCTTTACGACTCCACGAATGGCCTTCGCGATCCTGCCCTGCTTGCCTATCACCTTACCCATGTCGGAAGGGGCAACCTTAAGCTCGATCACGATGGATCTGGAATCCTCTTTTTCGGTCACCGAAACCTGGTCGGGATTGTCGACCAGTGATTTTGCGATAACCTCAACAAGTTCTTTCATATCATTCCTCCAATCGAGCAGTGATTACTTTTCAATACCGGCAAGCTTGAAAAGCTTTCCAACGACTTCTGTGGGCTGAGCACCCTTTGCAAGCCACTCTTTAGCCTTTTCCTCGTCGATCTTGTATGTGCTCGGGTCATTGTTGGGATCGTATGTTCCGATCTCTTCGATACATCTTCCGTCACGAGGGCTCCTTGAATCTGCCACTACGATCCTGTAGTAAGGAGACTTCTTCTGCCCCATTCTTCTGAGTCTGATCTTTACTGCCATTTTTTCATTCCTCCTGAAATTAAAGTTATAACTGTATGTTAAAACGGAAATCTCATTCTTCCCCGTTTTCCCATCATCTGCGGAAACTGCTTCATCATCTTGGAAGCTTCCTTGAACTGTTTTACCAGCCTGTTTACTTCTGCGATATCAACACCCGCGCCTTTGGCGATCCTGTGCTTTCTCGACGGATTGAGAAGATCGGGATTGCTTCTTTCGGCCTTAGTCATGGACAGCACTATAGCCTCGGTCCTTTCCATCTTCTTCTCGTCTATCTGTCCTGCCAGATCATTCATCTTGGCACCGCCGGGAAACATGTTGCCCATTCCCGGAAGCATTGACATTACTGATGCCAGGCCTCCCATCTTCTTCATCTGGTTCATGCTCTCAAGGTAGTCGTCAAAATCAAACTTGCCCTTTTTGAGCTTTTTGGCCATTTCCTTTTCTTTGGCCTCATCTATCTGCTCGGCCGCCTTATCGATAAGGCTTAGGACATCACCCATACCGAGTATTCTTGATGCCATCCTGTCGGGATAAAACGGATCGAGCTGGTCCAGCTTTTCTCCCATACCTACGAACAGGATCGGTTTACCGGTGACCGCTTTTACGGAAAGTGCGGCACCGCCTCTTGCATCTCCGTCCATCTTGGACAGTACAACGCCGTCGATACCTATCTTCTCGTTAAAGGTCTGGGATACGTTTACCGCTTCCTGACCCGTCATCGCATCAACTACAAGAAGTGTCTTGTTGACCGTGACCGCATCCTTGATCCGGACAAGCTCGTCCATAAGGACTTCATCTATCTGCAAGCGGCCGGCTGTATCGAGAATTATGACATTATCGCCGTTCTCCTGTGCTGCCTTTACGGCGGCTTTGGCGATAACGACCGGATCCTTTTCTCCTTCGATCCCGAAGAAATCGGCCGATACCTTTTGTGCATTTACCTGCAGCTGTTCGAACGCTGCGGGTCTGTATACGTCACAGGCCACGAGCAGGCTTTTCTTGCCCTTCTTCGCAAGTCTTCCCGCAAGCTTAGCCGCTGTCGTCGTTTTACCCGAACCCTGAAGCCCGCACATCATTATAAGGGTCTTCGTCTGCCCGCCTTCAAGTTCCAGCTCGGTAACATCGCTTCCCATAAGGGCGGTCATCTCTTCATTTACGATCTTGATGACCATCTGCCCGGGATTGAGTCCGTTCAATACGTCCGAACCAACAGCACGCGCCTCGACACTCTTAATGAACTGCTTGACAACCTTGAAGTTGACATCCGCTTCCAGAAGCGCCATCTTTACTTCGCGAAGAGCAGCCTTTACATCAAGTTCCGTCAGCCTTCCCTTGCCGCGCAGATTCTTGAACACATCCTGCAGTTTATCGGTCAGACTCTCAAATGCCATATTCTATCATTTCCTTTGCAAGCTTCCTGATATTATCATCATTTGTCATCTTCTCGATCATGGTTGCCTTTTCCTTCAGGACCAAGAATCTCTCCACCAGATGAAGCTTGTCCTCATATCCTTCAAGTATCTTGTCGCAGCGGCGCAGCAGATCGTGCACTCCCTGCCTGGAAATATTATACTGGCCCGCCAGTTCCGACAGGGAATAGTCCTGGTAGATCGCATCCTCATAGATCGTCTTCTGGTGATCCGTAAGCAGTTCCCCGTAAAAATCATAGAGCATATTTTTCCTGACGATGTCATCCATAACATTCGCTATATTACAGCACAAAAAAAGAGGTGTCAAGTATTTTTTCTTGACACCTCCGGACCTGTCTGACTGATCAATAATATCCTTTGGGATCCCAGTCTGTATTGTCTCTGTTCAGTTCCATGTTCCACTGGAAGTTCTCAAAGCCAAGGCTGTATGTCTTGTACAGTCCGGGAACGTTTATGTTGTTTGCAAATGCTGCTGCGTTTTCCCCGGCAGTCTGTGCCTTTGCGGCATAGTCGGCACGATAATACTCAAGCTTCTTATTAAGCTCATCGATCTGCGCCTGTACCGATGGGCTCGTTGCAAGCTGCTGCTCATAACCCTTGATAGCCTTCTCGATATTTGCGATGATATCGGCCGTACCGTTCGCTATATTGGCGGATCCGTCAGCCGCGTATTTGGATGCCTGAAGATTCGTAAGATCGGCAAGTGCAACCCTGTTTGAGGCGAACTTATCCTCAAAACCCTCACGTCCTTTGATGTTCTTTAAATAGGACTTGTAATTGTTGACCATCGAAAGGCACCATGCGCTTTTGTTTACCGCATTCGTATAATCCGCAGCTGCCTGCTCATATGCAAGCTGGCTGTGCAGGTTGTCTGCCTTTACCGCATTAAATACGGCAAGCTTTGCAGCTTCATCAGCCTTGGCAGCATCGTAAGCAGCCTGAGCTGCAGCGATATTGGCGTTTGCATCATTGATGATATCGTACGTGCACGGAAGTGCCGCTTTTGCAACAATGCCGGATGCTAAAAGCACAAAGCCGGCAGCGGCAAGTGACGTTAAAATCTGAAAAACCCTTTTGATCATTTTAGTCCCCCTTTTCCTAAAGGATTAACATAACATCTGTATTTTACTACCATTTTTTGTTTAAAACAACACTTTCCTTTTTATCAGGGAGCGAAAATCATATGACAGTCCTTACGATCTTCGGTTTATATCCTTTGACTTCGAGTGAGTGAAGTATCTTTTCCTTATGATCGGTGCCGAACGCTTCAAGCGTGATACGAAGCTCAACTGCGGCATTCCTGTTAGTAGATACAAACTGGTTATGCTCGAGTTTTATGACGTTGCCGTTATCGGTCGCGATGACCTTGGCAACTCTTGACAACTCACCGGGCTTGTCGGGAAGAAGTACCGAAACCGTGAAAATACGGTCTCTCATGATAAGACCCTGTGATACGACCGAAGACATCGTGATGACATCCATATTACCGCCTGACAGGATCGAAACTATCCTCTTGTTCTTCACATTCAGATGCGACAGGGCCGCGACTGTAAGAAGGCCGGAGTTTTCAACCACCATCTTGTGATTTTCGACCATGTCGAGAAATGATACGATCAGTTCTTCATCGGCAACGGTAATGATCCTGTCTATGTTTTTCTGGATGTACGGGAATATGTTTGCACCCGGCGTCTTGACCGCGGTTCCGTCAGCGATCGTGGATACCGACTTTAATCCGGTGATCTTTCCGGCATCTAGCGATGCCTTCATACATGCGGCACCTTCGGGCTCAACACCGATGACCTTTATCTTGGGATTAAGGAACTTGGCAAGTGTTGATACACCTGCGGCCAGTCCGCCTCCGCCTATCGGAACAAGTATATAATCCACGACCGGAAGATCCTGGAATATCTCCATTGCTATCGTTCCCTGGCCTGTTGCAACAACGGGATCATCAAACGGGTGTATGAATGTATAGCCTTCCTTTTTGGCAAGCTCAAGAGCCTTTTCATAGGCCTCATCATAGACATCGCCGTGAAGGATGACCCGTGCGCCGAGATTTTTCGTCCTGTTAACCTTGATGAGCGGCGTTGTTGTCGGCATCACTATGACTGCCTTCAGTCCGAACTGCTTTGCCGCATATGCCACACCCTGGGCATGATTGCCGGCAGATGCGGTGATTATGCCTTTCTTCTTTTCGGCATCGGACAATGTGGATACCTTATAATATGCGCCGCGAAGCTTATATGCACCGGTAACCTGCATATTCTCGGGCTTTAAGTATACTTTGTTGTTCGTACGTTCCGACAGATATGAACTGTAAACAAGCTTCGTCTCTTTGGTGACTTCCTTAACGATCCCGCTTGCTTCTTCAAATCTGTCGAGCGTCATTTCGATATTCTCAGTTTTCTTCGCCGGCATCTTCCTCAGAATCCTCCTTGTAGAACAGCGCCTTTACGTAATCATGGGCATCGAATTTTTCAAGATCTTCCATCCCTTCTCCGACGCCGATGAACTTGACGGGGATAGACAGTTCGGACTGGATCGCTATAGCGATGCCTCCCTTAGATGTTCCGTCAAGCTTGGTAAGAACAATACCGGAAACATCCGCAACACTTGCAAACTCCCTTGCCTGGGAAAGAGCATTCTGTCCGGTACCGGCATCAAGTACTATCAGTGTTTCCTTATATGCATCCGGATATTCGCGGTCGATGATCCTGTTCATCTTGGCGAGCTCTTCCATCAGGTTCTTCTTGTTGTTAAGCCTTCCTGCAGTATCGATGAACAGCATATCGGCCTTGCGTGACCTCGCTGATGATACCGCATCATATACGACCGATGACGGATCCTGTCCGTCCTTGCCGGAAATAAGCTGTGCGCCCGACCTGTCGGCCCAGACTTTGAGCTGGTCCTGCGCTGCCGCACGGAATGTGTCGGCGGCTGCGATCATGACTGTTTTTCCCTGATCTTTGTATCTCTTTGCGAGCTTTCCTATGGTAGTCGTCTTGCCGACACCGTTTACTCCGATAACGAAGATGACTGACCTGTGATTTTCGAACTCGTAGTCCGCCTCGCAGACACTCATGGCCTCTTCAACCTTTTTGACCATATGCATGCCGAGCTTTTTCGGCTTTCTGATATGCTCGTAGTATTCGTCCCTCTTAAGGCCGTCTATGATATCCGAAGTTGCCTTGACGCCGATGTCGGACAGGATCAAAAGCTCCTCGAGGTCATCATACAGATCCTCGTCGATCGAATCCCTGTCAAATACTTCGGACAGATTGTCATCTATCTCCTGCCTTGATTTCGAAAGGCCCGAGAACAATTTCTCAAAAAATGCCATTGTCAGTCATCCAGTTCCTTATCGATAAGATTGACGGATACGAGCGCCGATACGCCCTTCTCCTGCATCGTGATACCGTACAGCCTGTCTGCTTTTTCCATCGTTCCTCTTCTGTGTGTGATAACGATGAACTGTGTGTGCTCGGTAAGCTTGTTAAGATATCCCGCAAACCTTCCGACGTTTGACTCATCAAGTGCCGCCTCTATTTCGTCCAGAAGGCAGAAAGGCGAAGGTTTAAGGTTCTGTATCGCAAACAGGAGTGCGATCGCTGCCAGTGCCTTCTCACCACCCGAGAGCATGAGCATGTTCTGGAGCTTCTTGCCGGGAGGCTGTGCGTTTATGTTTATACCGGCCTCGAGGATATCCTCATCATCATTGATCTTGAGCGTACCCGTACCGCCGCCGAACAGTTCCTTGAACACTTTGTCGAACTCTTCGCGTATCTTCTTGAAGTTTTCCTCAAACTGAACGCGCATCTGTTTGTCGAGTTCTTCGAGAATGGAAAGAAGGTCCTTTTCCGCCTGAACCAGATCGTCATGCTGGGTCTTGGTAAATGTATACCTCTCCATGAGGACCCTGTAATCTTCTATCGCGTTAACGTTTACATCCCCGAGATTTCTGATCGCATCTTTTAATGATGATATCGTCTTGCGTATGGACGATGCATCGGTAAGCTCGGGATCGCGCATCTCCTGTGCATGCGAGAGCGTTATCTCATATTCGTTCCACATGTAGTTAATGCGGCTCTCCTGCTCGGCTTCAATCTTTTCCTTCTGGGCATTCAAGCGGTACAGCTCCTTGTCCAGGTCGGAAAGCTTTGCTGAAATGGCCTCGCGTTTGTCAAAGAATGATTTCTGTTTGCCTGAGAACTCTTCCCTTTTTGCGATCGCTTCCTTAAGAGCGGTCTCGTTCTCATCGGATGAACCTTCCGATGCGGCGATCGTCTCTTTAATCTTGGCGATGTTCTCCTGCTTTTCTTCAATCTCTTTTGCAGTATCCTCTATACTCTTGGAGATCTCGGAAAGCTCACTCTTAAGGCGCTCAGCCTCAGCCTTGACACGTTCGACGTTCTGTCTTGCAAAATCCTGTTTCTGTTTTTCTCTTGTAACCTCCAGGTCAAGATCGGACTTGGCAAGTACCTTTTCGGTCTCGATATCGCGAAGCCTGTCGAGTTCTTCGCCCGCCTCGGCTATGGCGGCATTGAGCTTTGTCTCATTGTCCTCGGAAGACTTGAGCTCTTCCTTGGCATTATCCTGGTCGGTCTCGATACCCTTGGCACTGTCCTGCATCTGCTTGAACTCAGTCTCAAGGTCCGAGTGTTCCGACATCATTTCTTCCTTGTGTTTGTTTGCTGCATCAACGTTCAGCTGCGCTGTGTTCTTCTGGATATACAGCTCCTGGAGCTTTTCCTTGAGCTTTTCTATCTCTTCCCTTATGCCGGCACGTTCTTCCTTGGTCTTATCGATCTCATCCATGATCGACTCAACATTTTTAAGGCACTTCTTGGCTTCTGCCTCGAGTGCATCTATCTCACGCTTCCTTCCGAGAAGGTTAGATGAGTTCCTGAACGATCCGCCTGCAAGCGCTCCGCCCGGTGTGAGGTATTCTCCTTCGAGCGTTACTATACGGAGTGTGTAATTGTATTCTTTCGCAAGAGGAAGCGCGTTATCAACATTATCTATAACGATAATGGCGCCGAGAAGCTGGCTTATGACATCCTCATATTCGGCTGCTGCCGTTACGAGTTCATTGGCCATGCCGATAAATCCTTTGGCATTTCTTACTTCGGGTTTGTCAAATTCACCTCGGTTTCTCGTAGTCGTAAGAGGCAGGAAAGTCGCTCTTCCTGCTTTGTTATCCTTCAGATACTGTATCAGGCGCTTTGCAACCTGCTCATCCTTGGTGACGATATTCTGTATGTTTCCGCCAAGAGCAGTCTCTATCGCAGTCTCATACTTTTTGTCCACCTGCATGATGTCGGCAACGACACCGATAATACCGGCAACCTTGCCCTTCTGTTCCATCACGCGCTTAATGCTGCTTCCGTACCCGTCATATCTCTCGGCAAGGTTACGCAGTGTATCAAGCTTGGAGCGGATCCCGTGATAGGCGATGTTTGCCTCTCCCTGCTTACGGTCGAGTTCCTCGAGCTTTGTCCTGAAGTCGCCGAGCTTTTCTTCCATCGACTCGCGCTTTTCTTCATTGGACTTGATCTCGGAGCCGATCGTCTCGAGCTCAAGTGTCAGGGCATTAAGGAGCGTATCCTGCTCCGCCTCTTCGCTCTTTGCGGCGATCAGCCTTGACTGTATCTGAGCTTCCCTTATCTTGGTCTGCTCCAGCATTGTGCCGAACTGGCCGAGCTTCGATACTATATTCTGCCTGTCATTTAGCAGTTCGATGATAAGGTTCTTGTTCTTCTCAACAAAAGCGTTCTGCTCTTCTATCTGCGCCTGCAGCTTTTCGAGTTCGGCAACAGCCTCATCACGCTTTTTGATGAGTTCTTCCGTGTCTTTATCAAGAGAAGCCGCCGTAGACTCAAGCCTTTCGGCCTCGGTCTCTTTCTGCGAGATCTCTTCCGTAAGTGTTTCCTGTCTGGTTCTGAAATGATCTGCGGATATATTTGCCGAATTGATCTTTTCGAGGAGGACGTTGATCTCACCTTCGAGCTTTTCGCGAAGCAGTCCGTTCTCGGAAAGCTTTGCTCGCTTTTCTTCTATCTCTTTATCAAGCTTTGTAAGCTCTTCTTCAACCTGTCCGTATTCTGTCCTGATACGTTCATTCTCTTCATTTGCCGCATCGTAATCCGCTTTGGCAACACCGATCTTTTCTTCACACTCGGCACCGGATGCCTTTGCCCTCTCATTATCAAGAAGGAATATGTTCACATCGAGCCGCTTTAATTCCTCTTTCTTCTGAAGGTAATCCTTGGCAACGGCCGACTGTTTCTCAAGAGGTTCAACCTGTCGCTCGAGTTCCGATAATATATCCGACACACGTACGAGATTTGCCCTCTCCTGTTCGAGTTTTTTAAGAGCGGTTGCTTTTCTGCGCTTGAACTTGACGATACCTGCAGCCTCATCAAACAGTTCACGGCGCTCCTCCGGCTTGCCCGACAGGATCCTGTCGATCTGTCCCTGTCCGATGATCGAATAACCTTCCTTACCGATACCGGTATCGTAGAACATCTCGGCAACGTCCTTAAGACGGCATGTGCTGCCGTTTATAAGATACTCACTCTCTCCCGAGCGGTACACACGTCTGGCAACCGTCACTTCCTCATAATCGATCGGGAGTGCATGATCGGAATTGTCGAGCGTGATAGCAACATAAGCATAACCCATGGGCTTGCGCATCTCTGTTCCGGCGAAGATGACATCCTGCATGGATGATCCGCGAAGCTGCTTGGCACTTTGCTCACCGAGCACCCATCTGACGGCATCGGCAACGTTACTTTTCCCCGATCCGTTGGGGCCTACAATAGCGGTTATCCCGTTATGAAATTCAAAATCGATCCGGTTTGCGAAGGATTTGAATCCCTGCACTTCAATGTTTTTTAAATACAATGATCTTCCCCTTTTAGAGTTTTGAGAATCGCATACGCCGCGCTCTGCTGGGCGGCCTTCTTGCTCTTTGCTTTGCCGCTCTTTTGTATTCTTCCGTCAAGAGTCGCGCGCATAACATAGTCGCGGTCGTGTGAAGGTCCGAGTTCCTCAACAAGTTCGTAGTCAAGCGAATATCCGTGTTCCTGTGCATACTCCTGAAGGATGGTCTTGGAATCGACAAACTCGATCTTTTCCTCGTAGTCGGTCAAAACGAACCTGTGTATGAAATCCCTCGCACATTCAAGTCCTCCGTCGAGATAGATCGCTCCTACGATCGCCTCGAACACATCGGATATTATCGAGTCTCTTGTGCGGCCACCCGAAGTATCCTCACCCTTGCCAAGTAACAGATAATCAGGCAGATCAAATCCCGTCCTGGCACAGTATGCCAGTGTAGGTTCACACACAAGGCCGGCGCGAAGCTTTGTCATCTCGCCTTCTGTCATATCCTTCTTCTCGTTGTATAAAAACTCACTCACACACAACTCGAGTACAGCATCTCCGAGGAATTCCGTTCTCTCATAGTCCTCATGTCTGCCCGTCTTTTTCTCATTCGCATAAGAACTGTGAGACAGCGCCCTCTTAAGAAGCGCGATATCGCGAAAATCATACCCTATGAGTTTTTGTAATTGCACACAACCGTTGGTTTTATTCACAAAACGCTCCTGTATCCTATTAAAGTAAGTAAGAGTCCCGTTTACCCGGAACTCTACCTACCGAACACATCAATTGTACAATCCTTCAGCTGATGGCGTTCTTTATCTGCTCAATGGCATCTGCCACGGTAACGATCGTTTCGGCATCGTCCGCATCTATTTCAATATCGAACTCTTCCTCAACACCCATAATGATCTGATAAACATCAAGAGAATCAGCACCGAGATCGTCAATAAACTTTGTGTCCATGGTGATCTCACTTTCATCAACATTCAGCACCTCAGTGATGATCTTTTTAAGCTTTTCAAGTTCCATAGCAATAACCCTTTCTATTCATCTTTAATTATTATCTTGTCGGCTATTCGCTGACTGATATTCTGTTCTTTAAATGTCTCGCACTGCTTGATGGCATTTGAGATCTCTTTTTCGGTCGCATTCCCGTGAACCTTGACTACAAGGCCGTTAAGCCCCAGAAGCGGTGCCCCGCCATACTCGGTTGCATCGAACGTCTTCATCACGCCTTTAAGAGACGGCTTGATAAGAAGTCCTCCGATCTTACCGAGAGTGCTGCTCATAAGAGCACCCTTTATGGCCCCCAGCATCATCTTGCCGACTCCTTCGTACATCTTCAGGATGACGTTTCCGACAAATGCTTCGCAGACTATAACATCCGCGCCCCCGTTCGGGATCTCACGTGCTTCGATCGAACCGATGAAATTAATGTCGGGACAGTTCTTGAGAAGAGGGAAAGTTTCCTTTACGAGCATATTGCCCTTCTCTTCCTCCGCACCGATGTTTACGATCGCAACCCTGGGATTTTTGACCCCGAGCACATGCTCCATATATATCGAACCCATCTTGGCAAACTGGACAAGATGTGAAGACCTTGCATCAACATTGGCGCCGCAGTCAATAAGAAGAGAGACTCCTCTTTGGGTCGTTGACGGGATTAGCGGTGCAAGCGGCGGGCGCTCAACGCCGCGAATCCTTCCGACTATAAGCTGGCCGCCGACAAGGATGGCTCCCGATGAGCCTGCGGAAACAAATGCATCAGCTTCCTTATTCTTAACGAGTGTCATTCCCTTTACTATGGAAGAATCTTTCTTGCGCCTTATTGCCATGACAGGTGCTTCTTCTGTCGAAATGATATCCCTTGCATCAACGATCGACAGTCTGTCGGCAGGATAATCCTTACCGGCAAGAGCTGCTTCTATATCTTCCTGTCTGCCGCAAAGGGTGATCCTTACGGACTGCGAATCCGCAAGTGCGGCAAGTGCTCCTTTTACAACTTCGACCGGAGCATTGTCTCCTCCCATTGCATCAAGTACGACGTGTACCACTTTTCGGGTCTCCTTATGTTCTTATCTGAAAAACACCTCTACTACTATACAAAACAAATCCGTAAAAAGCAACAAAAAAACAGACTTTCCGTATATATCCGGAAAGCCCGTAAAATCAACATTATCGTATGATCAGTCCTGAGCGATGATCTCTTTTTTGTTATAAGATCCGCAGGCCTTGCATACTCTGTGAGGAACCATAAGTGCTCCACACTTACTGCACTTTACAAGTGTAGGTGCGCTCATTTTCCAGTTCGCTCTTCTTTTATCTCTTCTTCCCTTGGAAGACTTATTCTTAGGACATATCGACACAGTTAACACCTCCTTGCCGCTTAGACGTACTTTGAAATTATACTCACTGCGGTTTGGTTTGTCAACTGAAATTTTTGTCACAAGGTCGCTCGGGCATTTTAGATCACCTTCGGTGATGAACCCTCGCGGTGTAGACAGGTTCCTCCCGCAAGCGGGGCCCTCCTATCTACAACAACTGTGCCTGAACTGCGGTAAGTGCCACAACACCCACGATATCGTCCGCATCACAGCCGCGCGACAGATCGTTGACCGGACGTGACAGACCCTGAAGCATCGGTCCGTAAGCCTCGGCCTTGGCAAGCCTTTCTACGAGCTTGTAACCGATATTGCCCGCATCAAGGTTCGGGAATATCAGAACGTTGGCCATTCCTCCGATCTCGGAGCCCGGTGATTTGTGACGCGACACCGAGGGAACTATAGCCGCATCTGTCTGGAGTTCTCCGTCAAGGAGCAGCTGGGGGTATCTTTCCTTGGCAATGGCCGTGGCTTCCGCAACCTTATCAACAAGCGGATGCTTGGCACTGCCCTTTGTGGAATGGGACAGCATTGCGATTATCGGCTTTGCTCCTACAAGAGATGTAAAGCTCTTGGCTGATGTATTTGCTATACTTGCAAGCTCTTCTGCCGTAGGATCCTGGTTCAGTCCGCAGTCGGCAAACAGGAATGTTCCGTTCTCACCGTATTCACAGTTGGGAACATCAAGGATAAAAAATCCCGAGACAAGGTCTACGCCCGGAGCCGTACGAAGGATCTGAAGCGAAGGACGCAGTACATCCGCTGTCGCATGACATGCCCCGGCAACCATTCCGTCGGCATCATTCTGCTTAACCATCATAACGCCCCACATAAGGTTGTCCGTACGAAGCCTCTCCTGGGCCTTTTCGAGAGTCATTCCCTTCTTTTCGCGAAGCTCGAACAGTCTTTGTGCATACTCGTCAAATTTGTCGCTTGTTTCGGGATCAACGACTGTTATCTTGGAAAGGTCCAGTTCGAGCCACCTCGCACCGTCCATGATCTTTTCTTCCTTACCGATCATGATGAGGTTTGCGATACCCTCTTCAAGTATCTTGTGTGCTGCGAGAAGTGACCTTCTGTCATTGCTCTCGGGCAGGACGATCGTCTTGACGTCCTGTTTAGCTCTTTCTTTAATGCTATCGATGAATTGCATTTTACCTAACCTCCGTAAAAATGGATTGTTTTATAGTTCTGTCAGTAACATGTTAGGATACCGATATTATATACCCTCATCCCGTCAGGTTCAAGATTTTCATGGGCATAAGTCATGCTAAACTATGACAACTTCCCTTGTAAAATCATGGGCCGGCTCTTTTTTAAACTTGAAAACGCATGCCATGTCATAAAGGTTCGCCGCCCTTATATCCTTTTCGAACAGATACATGGACTCATCGTCAAGAATCGATGCAGCATCGCCTGCCTTGCTTATCACGGGAATGACACACGCTTCCTTAAGCTGTGCCAGAAGTGCCGATGAGCCTTTCCTGAATCCGAGTATACGCACATACGGCGATGAGATATCTTCGATATCTTCGGGATAGTCGGTCTTTTTGATATCGAGCATTATATGAAGCAGTGCCCTGTATATCCTGCTCTTGGTGTATTCCTTGGAGTGTACCTGCCCGGCAAAGCTTTCATGATCCGTAAACTTTGTGATATTTGATCTAATGCGCCCGGCGATGTTTGGCGATACGTCCATGAAGTCGGTAAGATAAGCATCCATCGACTTCTCCTCCTGTATGATTTTCTCCGTAACGGAATACATCTGTACGGAAAAGTCTTTGGGGTAGACAGGAAATGAAACGTTTGCGACACTCTCCAGCGTTCTGTATACGTACTTGGGGATAAGATGTGCATACGGCTCGCGCGCCATCACCTTGCGCCTTACCGAGATGGCCGACAGATCGTCTGAGCCGGATGAGTTATAGCCGCCTCCCACACGCTTTATGCAGACAGGTTCGATCTCAGAGCCTGTCATATCAATTGATCTGATGTAGCGGACCGCGAGCATGTCGTTTGGAGCAAATGAATTGCCCGTTACCTCGGCGTATGCTTTGGCGTAGGAACTGCCCTCTCTGATAAGTTTGGAAATACGGTAATTTCTGGTCGATTCGGACTCTGCGCCCTGTGACAGGATATGAAGGCCGGGATCTTTTTGCTCGCGAAGTCCGGCGCATGACCTTAGCATGTCAAGATCACCGCACTCGCTTCCGAAAGCAAGATGGGTGACAATATTCATGTTGGATGCAAGCGAAACGGCACCCTGTGCAAAATAATCCGCAGAGGCCGTGGCATATATGACGGGGAGCTCTGCAACAAGATCTGCGCCGCCGTCAAGTGCCATTTTGGCCCTTGCA
>JAFRIL010000217.1 GCA_017432845.1 Lachnospiraceae bacterium
AATGTGTGCGAGAAGTACACTTGAAAAGCCGAGCGGGATTATCCTGATCAGCCAAAGCATCAGGGCGATACCCGTAACGATATCCGCATTCAGCAGGGGGATGTTCGTAAAGAACAGCATGATCCTGTAATCGCGTTTTCTCATCGCAAAGATGCCGAGTGCGGCAAACAGGCCGATTATACACGCTATAACGGCGGACAACACGGCAAGTGCCATAGTAGTACCCAAGGCAGACATGATGACCGAGTTATCAAACAGTTCCCCATACCACTTAAGAGTAAAGCCTGACCATACGACTCTTGAGCGGGATGAATTGAAGCTGAGTGTGACAAGCACGAGTATCGGTGCATACAGAAACACTATTATGATCGCCATATAGGTTTTTCCGAGAACTTTTCCGATCATATTACAAAGCTCCTGTCATTTTCACCGGATCTTCCGAAAACAAGTGTTGTGATAAGTACGAAGATCATAAGCATTACAGACAGTCCGGAACCGAGATTCCAGTTCATAGTGACTGAGAATTCCTGCTCGATGATATTTCCGAGAAGCTGTATCTTGCCGCCTCCGAGAAGGTTAGCTATGACAAATTCAGTCATGGACGGAACGAACACCATGGTCACGCCGCTGCCTATTCCCGAAATGGAAAGAGGGATCATGATCTTTGTCAGTACATACCATCTGTTTGCACCGAGGTCCTTGGATGCTTCGATCATATCATCCGGGATCGCCAGCACACAGTTCAGGATCGGCAGCATCATATACGGAAGGTAGTCATAAACCATTCCGAGAACTATCGCATATGGTGTGTTTATTATCGATAACGGGCTCATCCCGAGGGAAGACAGGAAATTGTTGATCAAACCGTTTCTGGAGATGAGCATCTGTATCGCCAGCATGCGGAGTATAAAGTTCATCCACGTAGGCAGTATCAGAACGAATATCATTATCTTCTTGTTGGAAAACTTCGATGCCTTGAGTATCAGGGCGGCGGGGTAGGATATGAGTATGCACAGAGCGGACGTGACTGTTGCAAGAATTAGAGACAGAACAAGCGCTTTTTTGTGCACGGGATCAAATATCGCGATAAGGTTGGAGCCTGTAAGGCCGCCGGAAGGAGAGGTAATGGCACGGGCGATTACAAATACCAGAGGGATAACGGTAAAACCGATGATCCACACGATATAGGGATCTGACAGTATTCTCATCTTATCAGTTTTCATTTTCTTCCTCTTCGCGAAGGATCTCTTCGTCTTCGGATTTCGGTTTGTGCATTATCTGGAAATTGTCGGGGATAACGTTAATCCCGACAACACTGTCAACGCCGAAATACTGTGTTGTTTGTACAAGGAAATTGACCCCTATGGATGACATCACCTGGATCTCATAGTGGACACCTTTAAAAATAACGGACGTCACCTTTCCTGTGACTTCGCCGATACCATTACCTGACAGCTCCACATCCTCGGGCCTTATCACTACGTCAACCGGTTCGTTAGGCTCAAAATCGTAGTCAACGCATTCAAATGTGTGACCACCGATCGAAACGAGGCGGTCTTTTAACATGATACCGTCTAAAATGTTGCTCTCGCCGATGAAGTCCGCAACAAAGGCATTGATAGGTTCGTTATATATGCTCTCGGGCGTTCCGATCTGCTGGATATAACCGCGGTTCATGACAACGATCGTGTCGGACATCGTAAGTGCTTCTTCCTGATCGTGTGTGACATATATGAATGTTATCCCAAGCTCGTTCTTAAGTCTGATAAGCTCATACTGCATCTCCTGACGGAGCTTAAGGTCAAGCGCACCCAGGGGTTCATCAAGGAGAAGGACCTTCGGCTCATTGACGATGGCACGCGCTATTGCGATACGCTGTTGCTGGCCGCCTGAAAGAGATGAGGGTGAGCGGTCTTCAAACCCCGCAAGGTTAACAAGATCGAGGGCATATCTTATCTTTTCTTTTATATACTCATCGGATTTCTTCCTGATCTTAAGACCGAAGGCGATATTCTCGGCAACGGTCATATGGGAGAAAAGGGCATACTTCTGGAATACTGTGTTGACCTGACGCTTGTTGGGCGGAAGCTTTGTGATATCTTCCCCGTCAAATAAAACGCTGCCTTTATCGGGTGACTCGAATCCGCCTATGATACGCAGAATCGTTGTCTTGCCGCATCCGGAAGGGCCCAGAAGCGTAACGAATTCGTTTTCTCTTATATACAGGTCGAGATCGTCGATAACGGTATCATTGCCGAATGATTTTGAAATATTCTTAAGTTCTATAAGTTTCTTGCTCAATCCATGCCCCCAAAAAGGTAGTGTATCTGATAAATACAATTCGTGATTATACAGTATAGAAAAGAGAAATACTAGATGTAGCGGTTGACTTTTTTTTTTGAGTGGCGGAGAATAACTTTGTATGCAAACAAAAGAGACATCAAAACCGAATACAAAAGCAAAGACTGCCTCCAAACCCGCCTCAAAACCCGCCTCAAAACCCGCCTCAAAACCCGATCAATACGTTGCTTATGTTTCTACGTATACGAGGAACGATGATATAGGGCTGTACATTTATGATATTGACGTTAAGGGCGGAAGGTTTACCAAGAAGGATGAGGTTAAGATCA
>JAFRIL010000218.1 GCA_017432845.1 Lachnospiraceae bacterium
ACCCCTGTTCTATTGCCCGCTTCATATCTTCGCGCATGCCGGAAAGGTATGTTACAAACTGCTGGCCGGCAGGCGTCAGTGCGGCTCCCTTGCCGTTCCTTTCAAATATCTTAAAGCCGACCTCATCTTCCAGCAGTTTGACCTGATAGGAAAATGTGGGCTGGCTTACAAAGGCATTCTCTGCAGCGCGACTGAAGTTAAGTGTTCGCGCCAGTTCTATACAGTAATCGATCTGTTTGGTGGTCATCGAAAAATCCCCCAGAATCAGTTATTTAAAAATTAAATCAATTATAGGATATTTGAATTGGATATTTCAAGTGTTCTGTGTGATAATTTTATCAACGAAGCGAATAAACACAGTTCACGAAAACTATAACGGAGGATAACACGATGGCTAAAACACTGATAGCATTCTTTTCAAGAGCAGATGAGAACTATTTTGGCGGAGCAATGAGATACGTAAAGATCGGGAACACCGAGATCGTAGCAGGGATCATGAAGGAGCTGGTCGATGCGGATACATATAAGATCGAAATGAAGGATCCTTATTCACCGGTGTACATGACCTGTATCGATGAAGCGAAGAAAGATAAGCAGAATAATGCAAGACCCGAGCTTACCGGATACTTAGACAGTATCGATGAGTATGACACAATCGTTCTTGGTTACCCGAACTACTGGGGGACTTTCCCGATGGCAGTCGCAACTTTCCTGGAAAGATATGATTTCACCGGAAAGACCATCCTTCCACTTTGCACCAATGAAGGAAGCGGAATGGGATCCAGTGAGAGTGATATTAAAAAGTCTGCCAAAGGAGCAACAGTAAAGAATGGACTTGCGATCACTGGTTCTAAAGCGGCAGATTCCAAGGATGCGGTAAAGAATTGGTTTGCAGCTAACGGTTTGATCTGAAAAAGGAACTTTTCTTGACTGGTACATCTGTTTTGCGCAAACGTGATATTAAAGATGGAATTATTGGGCGCAATCGTGAGGATAATCTTATGTTTGAACGAAAATTATTATATGACATCGGTTTTGTTAAGACAGATCAGGAAATAGACCGTAAATAACATAAGTTATTCAATAAACACACATAAATAACACCATTTATTTTTAATGATATGTTTGACAGACTCTTTTTTTATCAATATCTCATCTGATTAAGGCGATCTTCTATGGCTTGTTCAAAAAACGCCTGCGGAAGGTCACCTTTTTTGTATAGATCCTGTAGCTTGAGATAATATTCGATGAAGGCATTGATCTCGATCCGTTTTGGATGATACAGACCGTTGGCATTCAACTCGGATTCGACCTTTTTCTTTTCCGACTTATTCATGTCCTTCGTATTAGGAAGAGGTCTGTAGTTTGAAAAGTAAAACATCTTGTACGGACTTTTTTTCTTCTCATATCGAAATGCATTTGCCGGATTGTCTGACGCCTCCTTGTTCGGCTGGTAAGTATTCTCTTCGACAGTAGCATTTATGATATTGACCGTACCGGTCTCTATCAGATTGACCAGCTGGCGGCATATATCCGTATTTGATCCGGACTTTTTGGAAAGACTGCCTACGGTTCGGCCCAGAAGCTTATCTATCGGGACTTTGAAGTAGTCAGAGATCCTGATCAGCATGTCAATACCAAAATAATTGTTGCCCTTCCGGCTTAAACACTTACTAAGCTGTGCCGGACCAATATTAATCTGGCGGGCAAGTGTGGCCTGATTGATCTTATTCTCGTCCATCAGAGACTCGATGGTCTCAATGACGGTCAATTGAATACCTTCTTTTGTCTTTTTCTCTGCTTGTTCCATAAGCCGGCCTCCATCTGGATGTGAAGATGATGATAGCATAATGGAATCAAAATGTCAAAATGGAAATCATATAGCTCAAAACGAAACTCGGACATATGATTGGATTGAAACGAAGGTGATCTGAAAGAAAATACGCGAATAACAAGCCCATTAAAACCGTTGAGACCAGTACGGTCAATGGACAAAAAGGGGCCAAGTCCTATGATGTGAGACAGAGGGACGGTTCCTTTGTCTCAGTATCTTTGTCTCATGTTTTAGACATTCGGCGGTAGCAAAGCACCGCCATTTTTTATATTATTATAGATATACGATCATGGGACGCTTCCATGATGTGAATAAGTATAAAAAGGGAGTGATAGATCAGTGATGATGAGAAATAAAACCCTTGCTACGATCATAATCTGTTTTATATGTGCCGTGCTTCTTGCGGGGTGTGGCGGCTCGCGGTCAGACGGCTCCGATATTAAGGATAAAGCGGACAAAGCAAAAAAGAACGCAGAGGTCGCAAATAAAGCCGACAAGAAGAACGAGGACGACGATGTCACGAAGCCGGCAGAAGAAGATGAAGAAACAGAAGATACAGAAGAGACGGACCGGGTTTTTGCCGCAGCCTTCAAGCAGGGACGGGTATACAACAACGGCAATTACTTTGTAAGGATAAATGATAAGGTGTATTTCAGAAATATCCTGCCGGGATCAATGGAGGAGGGGGCAGCTTTCGGTGAGTTTCTGAACACGGAGCTTAATCCCCTGAACTGTCCGCTTATAGCATATGACATTAATACATACGAGTGGGAAGAGATCGGAACTGTGGCGGGAACCGGAGCGCTCTATGCCTGTCCGGAAGGATTTTTGATCGCGGAAACAGTTCCGGATATGTGGGATGCCGGCTGCACGAACCTTTACGACCCGGTAACAAAGGAGATGTCATTTTACTGTAAAGGATTACCTCTTGGAGTATCGAAGAGCGGAAGACTGTTAGCCGTTGAGGAATATGGCGGACAGGACTTATATACGGTCATTTATGAGCAAGGCGACGAGATCGCCCGTTTGGGAGGCAGGGATATATATTATGAGTATGTCGGATTTGCCGGAGAAAATCTGATCGTTATGCTTCGCAACGAAGAAGATGAATATATTTTATGTTCGGTTGATGAGAATGGTAATGCTACCGAGCTGGGAATGATCGGTAATGCGGATAACGGCTATGGCCAGCCCAAGCAGTTACTGACGATCGATGATCAGGTATATGTTTGTATCGGATACTATGAGGGAACAGGGCATTTTCTTAGCAGATGGGAGGTCGTAAGAGCCAAACCCGGCATCAGGGGATCGCTTGAGAAGGCTGTTGACGGTGCTGATGTTCCGAGTGTGTACGATTACGAAGGTCCTGACCCTGATGTCCCGGTCATTTACATTAATGAAACGGGTGATTTTGATTATATCGACCATAAGGCATATGTGGCATTTATGGGAGACGGAGAGCGGGAGAACGATCTGCTGTATTATAACGAGGTATATGATGAATGCGTTCTGGCAGAGGATTTATAGATAACAGCGATTACAAAAACCGTTCGATAATACAGGATCTCGAGTCGATAACGGAGACTGCCTTTGTGATATATGCCGATGCACAGGAAGACAGAGAATATGAAGTCGGCTGGAGGACGGGTTACCGTATGACCGGCTGGCATATATGCGCGATCCCGTTCGAGACCGGTAAGATAATACGGTTTTTCGATGAGGGAGCCGGCAGCAAGGCGGATCAGCCGGATAAAGCAGATCCCCTGGAAGGACTTGTCTCGGAAGATATCCTTGAACAGTTCCGCAAGTCGAATGCGGTAAAGGATCCGGGATCGATCGAAGATGAAGCGGATGCGCTCGGCAGATGGGTTTACAGGAATATCGGCAAGATACCGGAAAACATCAGGAACAAAGGCGAAAAGATAGGACAGCGTTATGAATTCTGGTTCGGAACGGATATTGCCAACAACTTTAACGACAATTTCCCGAGAATATATGCGACCTACTATTCCCTGAAGGATCACTACACATCTGACGGAAAGAGAAGCAGGGACTTTTATGAAAATGTTGTGGATGAAAATGATTTTCTCGGAAACGGTGATCCCCAAAACATAGAAAAAATGTATAATGATATGAAGGAGTTCATTACGGACTGCAATAACATCATTCGCAATAAACGATGATATAAAGGACTTTGAGACAGAGGGACGGTTCCTTTGTCTCAATGAATTGAGACTCAGGAACCGTCCCCCTGTCTCAGTCTCTACGAAATGCTTTTTTTGTATTCCCGGGGCGAGAACTTATAGAATTTCTTAAAGGTTTCCGCCATGTAACTGGCACTGGAAAAACCTGTCTGCTCCGCGATCTGTGTCATGGACAGATCACCTTGCTGCAAGAGGTCGGCGACTTTCCTGGTCCGAAAATGCATTATGTATTCGATCGGCGTCATCTGCGTGAACTTACTGAAGATCGTGTTGCAGAGTGATTTGCTGACGCCGCCTGCAGAGGCGATCTCACCCAGTGTGATATTGTTCATGTAATTCTTGTCTACATAATTCATCATTGCCTTAAGCACTTCATTGTGCACATCCTTATTTACATATTCGTCCCTGGAAAAATCACCCGTTTCATTACAACGCGCCATGATGATCTCCCAGATCTCATAAAAGGTTTTTGTGATGAGGAATTCATTTCCGAGAGCCTGTCTGTGCAGATACAGCATAAGCTCCTGAATTGCGGCAGCGTCCCTGTCCCCGTTCCTGAAATGGATATAGGGGATCTTTTTGTTGCTGATCACTGGCAAAACAGCCTTGGCTTCCACGGCATAGTTGGAGCACAGGATCCGGGGATGAAGGACCGCGATCACATACCTGCCTTCTCTCGGCGGTATTGCATAGGAATAGTGCAACTGATCCGAATTGACAAAGATCGTATCCCCCTTTTCCAGAAAGATACTTGAGCCGTTCACACAATAGCCCATGCAGGAAGAATGAACACTGAGCAGTTCTATGTCCTTATGAAAGTGCGTGACTTTTTCCCATGTGCATCCGCTGTAGACATATCCGTCATGGATATAGGATGGGAATGACGCATCATTATAGTTGATGAGTTCGGATCCGTCGTCTCTTGTCCTGACCAGACCTCTGTATTCATTTATCACTATTTTACACCATGCACAAATATTGTTATAAAAATCAAGAATTTTATTACTATTTCTTCTGCCTGGGACAGAGTATAATCCAAATCATCAAGAATTTCAAGGAGAACGAAGATGATGAATAAAAGCGAAAACGCGATCGTGATGAACGGGATAGTAAAAGAGTTCAAGGTGCTTAACCGCCACGAAGGATTAAAGGGAAGCATCAAGGATCTTTTTTCCAGAGACTACAGGATTGTCACGGCCGTTGATCATATATCGATAGAGATCCCGAGGGGAGAGATCGTAGGTTACTTAGGACCTAACGGTGCGGGAAAATCAACGACCATCAAGATGATGACGGGCGTGCTCGAACCGACATCGGGAGAGATCCTGGTCAACGGAGTCGTTCCCTACAGGAACAGGGCAAGGAACTCGAAGGATATCGGTGTGGTTTTCGGGCAGCGTTCGCAATTGTGGTGGGCTCTGCCGCTTATCGAATCCTTTAAACTCTTAAAAGACATCTATCAGATACCGGATGACCAGTATCAGGAGATGATTTCCTTCTATTATTCGATCGCCGATATGGAAAGCCTGCTCCATAAGTCGGTCCGGCAGATGTCTCTGGGACAGAGAACGTTAAGCGATATACTGGCTGCTTTTTTGCATAATCCCAGGATCGTATTTCTCGACGAACCTACCATCGGGTTGGATGTGTCAATGAAAGCAAGGATCCGTGAGCTGATCCGACTTCTGAATGAGAAAAAGCAGACGACCGTTATACTGACGACGCATGATATGGGAGATGTTGATGCTCTCTGCAAGCGCATAATCATCATAGACCACGGCAAGATGCTCTATGATAACGACATACAGCATTTAAAGAGTTTCTTTGGCTCCTACAGGACTTTGAAGCTAAGGGTAAGTGGTGATCCTTCGGCGCAGCTGGAGGCGATCGGCATGGCATTTCCTGATCTGGAAACAGGGGTCGATGAAGGATGGATCTCGGTCCTTATCGATGACGATAAGACCGGTGTAATGAAGGTGCTGAACACGCTTCAGCAATCCATGAAGATCCGAGATATGCAGATCGAGGAGATATCCACGGAGGATGTCATCAGGAAGATCTATGATGGAGGCGTTCGATGAATCTCAGGAAATATACAAGCCTGCTTCGGGCAGGCGTAATGGAATCCCTGCATTTTCGCCTTTCCGCACTTATTCTGTTTTTCGGGAATCTGGTATATATCGCGATCATTTTCTATCTGTGGAAAGCGATCTATGCTTCGTCGGCAACAGATGTCGTAAACGGGATGACTTTTACGGATACGCTGATCTATGTGGTGCTGGCCTCTTCACTGTTTTCTTTTATGGAAATGTATTTTGTATGGGAGATGGGGCGGAGCATCCAGTCGGGAAAGATCGTTCTCGAACTGATCAAGCCCATGGGCTACAGGCATTATCTGTTCTGGTCCAATTCCGGGTCACTGATCATGAACTTTTTTTCGGTGTTTCTGCCCACGTTCATTGTCATTGAGATCGTGACAAAGGGAGCGATCGTGCCGGGACTTAACCTGCTGTTTTTTGTATTGGCTGTTTCCATGGGTGTTGTCATCAACTTCAATATTGATCTGTTTGTGGGGATAATCTGTATGTATACGGAATCGATCTGGGGAATCAATATTATGAAACAGGTGATCGTGCTGTTGTTTTCGGGTGCAACGATCCCGCTTGCGTTTTTTCCCGGAAAGCTTCGCCAGATCGCATATTGCCTGCCGTTCCAGTCGATCTACAATACGCCGCTTCGCATTCTTCTTATGAAGAAAGTGGATCTTTGCGAGGCCGGACAGATGCTCTTGCTGCAGCTGTTCTGGTGCGCTTTGCTCACTGTCCTGACAAGTCTGTTCTGGCGCGTTACCATTCGCCGGATCACTGTAAACGGAGGTTGATGGGATGAATAGAAAAGGATTGCTCTTTTATTTGCGGATCTATCGCAAGATCTTAGCGCAGGATATCAAAAGCAAGATGAGCTACCGTGCTGACTTTATAATCTCAACGCTTGGCATGGTGCTCACAAACGTGGCAGGCTTTGTCAGCTTCTGGGTGCTGTTTAAGAATTTTTCCACGATCAACGGATGGAACTATTATGAGATGCTGTTTCTCTACGGCTTTTCGCTTGTTTCCATCACGCCGGTCCAGTGCTTTTTTGACAATAACTGGAGCCTTCGGATGTATGTGCGGGATGGTGATTTTATCAAGTACTGCTTCCGCCCGATCAACATGTTTTTCTACTTCCAGTCGGAGGTGTTTGATATAAAGGGACTCGGGCAGCTGGCGTTCGGGATCGGCACGATCGTCTATGCCTGGCATAAAATGATGATGCCGGTAACGCCTGTTGCGGTCGCAAAGCTGACAGTTTTTCTTATATCAGCCTCTCTTGTGATGATAGCCTTGCAGAATGCAGCGGCGGCCACCTGTTTCTGGATCCAGAATTCGTTCTTTATTTTGGATTTCTTCTTCAAACTGAAGGATTATGCGAAGTATCCGATCACCATATTTGATCCGGTATTCCGCTTTATCTTTACTTTCATACTGCCGATCGCATTCATAGCTTACTATCCGAGCCTGGTGATACTGCGTCCCGATTCGGTGCCCCTCCTGTCATGGATCTCGCCGCTTGTCGGCATGCTTTTCTTCTGGCTGAGCTATAAATTCTGGATGCTGGGGGCTACAAAATATGATGGGACCGGCTCTTGACTGTCCTGTATTTATCTTGCTGTCATAAGAAATCGCGCATAGGAACGGGAAAATCATGAATTAGACGTTTGGCGGTGGCAGGATGAAATGCAGCAGGATATAATACAAGGAAATTGAGTTCATGATACCAGTGGGTTGAACAAGAAAAGGTGGAAGAAACAATGAAGAGAAGAACACTGATCACTGTTGTTATATGCCTTGTATTCTGCGGTATTCTTGCCGGATGCGGCAGGTCGGATAAGGAAACGGATCTTTCCGGAAAATTGGAAAAGCTCGAGGAAAAGGCTGCACAAGACAGCAGCACGGACAAAGAGAAACCCAAAAAGAAAAAGAAGGAGAAAAAGGAAAAGAAAAAGGAAAAAAAGAAATCCGGGATACCGAAGTATTGTATATCTTCTCCAGTTGATGTCGAGTGTGAGACCATCCATGTCGTAAATGAGGATGGCTCATACGATGCTCTTTCCGATGCACTTGAAGCGCTTAATGAAGACTATGTCCGTTCCGTTTATGATACGGGTTCTGCTGATGTCGTCAGTAATATACATGTAAGAAGAGCGGATGAGAAACTGTTCACCTTCGTTCGCGAGTATTGTGAGCCTGACGGAGAGATGGATTACGTTGAGATGCGCGGGCATTCGTTCCTTGTTGACACGGGAGAAGAAATAAAGCTTTCGGACATAATAGATGACGAGGATGCTTTTTACGAACTTCTTGCCGAGCGGCTCTATCTGGCGGTAACGGAAAAACATATGATCGCTGCCGGGGAATATAATATAGACATCGATAAGTTCGATGCAGAATACGTGATAAGCAGGTGCCTGAAAGAAAACACATACGGCTGGGTCCTTGATCCGCAGGGCGTAACCTTCTGGTTTGATAATGTTGATGCACTTATCCAGCATGCAAGCGCAACAGTTCTGTTCTCAGCCGATAAGGAAGGTAAGGTGTTCAATAAAGAATACGCCGGAAATGTTCCGGATGAATGGATAATGAGGATGCCGGTAAGCTACAGCAGCGATACTTATTTCGACTGTGATGACAACGGGAGTCCCGATTCGATCTACTGGTATCCTGATGCGATATATCAGGATGACGGATTTATTGACAGCGGTATCGGAGCTAAGTACAACGGCAGATTTTTCGGATCCGATGAGATATGTCCGGCAGATGATATGCCATGGAGTCATTACAGCGTATATCTTATGCACAAAAACAAGCAGACAATAATGGTCGCCCAGTATTATAAAGAGGCAGAACCTGTATGGAATACCTTTACCCTGACGGATGATCTTGTAGAGCCTGCCGACAGTATATCAGTCTTTCCGGAATATGCGGCATACTCGGATAATGAAAGCGGAATGCTCGTTCCGACAGATATGTCTGCGATAAGTGTGTATTCTGATCCCGGCGGAGATGAAACAGCCACCAGATCCCCCGAATACCTTAGCATAGATATCGACGGGACCTTTAAACTGAACGGGGAAGATAATAAGACTTCATCGGATATTAAGATCGATCCGTCTTCGTTTGATCCTGATGAGCTGGCCTACAAGCTTGGCGGACCGGTATGTGCATATGAGTATGAAGACTATGACGGTGACGGTACGAAAGAGGCCTTTGTCGCCACAGGACAGCCGGATGACATGGGCGGATATCTTCCGGATGCGGTCTGGTTCATTTCGTCCGAAGGCAGTGCAACAAAGCTTAGGACAGATTTCAGAGGCCTGTCGTTATACACGGAAAACGACCGCTTCTACATGGAATATGCCAAAGAGAACAAAGGGTTCTTCTACGGTGACTGCGGCGGATACGGCAGCGGATGGACAACATTCATATTCAGTGTAAAAGACGCTAAGCCGTATGAACTTGATATTTCCATGAACACGGAAGGATTCTATCAGGACGGGGATGATCCCGGAGAATTCTATACGCTGACGGATAATTTCGACGACGGACATGCATATCTTCGTACCGAACTGATATACAACAGCAAGACCGGCCAGTTCAAAAAGGGCATTGTCACAAAAGAGAACATGCTCGAATAATACGGGGACAATTCTCAAACGGAGAAGTTTATTGCGCTCCCGCTGACCTTTTTGCCCTCATATACACCATTGTCAGCCAGTTTATAAAGCTCATCGAAGGAGCGTTTATCGCCCTTCTTGAAGAACGCGGCACCGGCGCTGACGCAGATCGTGTGATATTCTTTACCGATCCCGGTGATGATACCGGTAAGACGCCTTATGCGCAAGTTAAAATCATCCACCAGACTGCGCTGGTCCTCAGGATAGTCTGACGGATCGATAAGTTCATTTTCTTTGATAACAAGATCTGATTGCATATTCCCCTCCTGCAAACAAACTATGATCCGTTAGGACCATTATAAAAAAAATTACATCATTTCATACACAGCTACAACACCCAAGAAAACGTTTACATATTCACGGCAAATAATCGACAAAGCATGGTGTGTCTTGTTATAATGTGATCAGGTTTGAAGAAGAGCAACAGAAAGGAGCAGAAGAGAATGTTTAAGGAAAAGTACGGACGGATAGATAACATGCCGATCACGGAGCTGATCGAAGCCGCAAGATCCAGAGGGTGAGTCATTTTCATGAAGAGAAAATCATTTGCAATTTTTCTTGTCTGTCTTATGAGTGCCGCGCTTCTTGTGGGCTGTGCAAAAAGCACCGACAGTGATCTTAAGGACAAGATTGAAAATATCGGAGAGGATGTGGGCAACAAAGAAGAAGGCGGGGCCGGAGAGGATGACAGGGATGTAACTGCAGACCATGAAGCAGAGTTTAATGCGGACCTTACTTCAGAGAAGGGAATACTTGCTTTCCTTAGCGGCGACTGGACGCTCTTTGACAGGAAGACGGGCGAGGATCACGGAACGCTTTCGATCGGAGAGGACGGATCGTTTACGTTTACAAGGCTGTCTGATAAGGCAACGGGTTCGGGTACATTATCATTTGAGTATAACCTCGCGGATAAGGGCGCAGAGCCTGACGGATTCCGCCTGGATTTTGATGACTGCAGACAGCTTGTTCCCAAAGAGCTGGAACTGTACGGCAATGAGGGCACGGGCGGAGTATTCCATGTAGGTACATTCGGTAATGAGGACTACCTGTATCTGAAGGAGATAGGAAACGGTGATTCCGTTGTATCCGTGTACGTGTTCAACACAGATGAAGGTGAAAGCACTATCGGCAACTGGGCATATGACTGGCTCCTTTATCGCGATAATGATACGGACAATCCCGCAGATGTCATAACGGATGACACCTTCTATGCATGGGCGTGGGAGACGGATGATGACGGCGTGTGGCTGCAGCCGATGACAGAGCATACGTATGAGACCGCAGAAGAGTACTCGGAGTGTAAGTATCTGGGCGGATATTTTAACGAGACGGATAATATCGGAATAGGACATTACGTCATAACGGATGATACCGACCTTACCGGCCTTATCAATACACATGACTGGGAGTCGGGCTATCCGCTCATGATGTGCGAGGTCACCGTTGATAAAGACGGCAATGTTGATACGCTGTCCGATATC
>JAFRIL010000219.1 GCA_017432845.1 Lachnospiraceae bacterium
GGTACCGAAGCCAAGCACAGAGAGAAATACGCCGTTTTCCTTTTTATCCGTGATCAGCTCTTCAAGCTCCTCCTCGGATGTGACTCCGACATTAAGGTCACCGTCGGTAGCCATGATGACTCTGTTGTTGCCGCCTTCTATAAAGTATTTTTCCGCGAGCTTGTATGCCGTGATTATGCCGTCACCGCCGTTTGTCCCGCCTGATGCCGAAAGGGAGTTGATCGCCCTCTTGATCTTTGTATGGTCATTTCCGGGAACGCCGGCTATAACAACATCTGACGAGGATGCGTATGTAACGATCGATACTCGGTCGTTCTCATCAAGATCGTCTGCAAGCATGTCAAATCCCATCTGCAGAAGAGGAAGCTTGTCATAGTCGTTCATCGATCCGGATACATCGATAAGGAATACTATGTTGGAAGGGATATCCCTGGTGTCGCAAAGCTCCTGTGCCTTGATGCCGAGTGTTACAAGCTTCGTGTCAGCATTCCACGGGCAGTTTATGATCTGGGCGTTTACCGCAAAAGCATCGCCGCGGCGGGGTGCCTTGTAGCCGTAATTAAAATAGTTGATAAGTTCTTCGGTCCTGATCGAGCCCTTGGGGATATCATATGCGCTTGCTCCGTCATTTATCATCCTGCGAAGGTTTGAATAGCTTGCCGTATCGACATCCGCCGCAAATGTTGAAAGAGGAGATGTGACTGCATCCATAAATGTGTTTTCTGCTGTCGCCTTGTATTTTTCACCATTAAGTCCGGGTTCGCTTACCCGGTAATCTCCGGGACACAGAGTGGACTCTTCATATGAATCGTTTGCTGCGTAGCATTCGGCGGATTCTGCGATCGCGCTCTTTGCGGCTTCACGGCTGTACATGTCGTACTCGGCAGCCTCTTCTTCGACATAGTCATCGTAATCGTAAGAAGCAGACCCCTCGCATACAGGCTCTTCGGCTACAGGCTCTGCATCGGGATATGACGCCTCGACATATGAAGGACTTTCCGATGCGGCTGCGGATTCGGTAACGATAGAGAACGTGCCGCAGCCTGTTAATGCGGATGTAAGTGTAAGTGTTGCAAGAAATGATGAGATGATCTGTTTTTTCATGATTGTTCCTCCGTTTTCTTTGATCATTGCAAATACTGTGTCTGATGAGCGCCATTTTGCGCCTTCACTCATATAGACGAAAATCATCGACGGAGGTTTCGCAAAAAAATAAAAAAATATAAAAAAATAATAAAATGTATAAAAAAACCGCACGGGGCATGCCCTGTGCGGCCTGATACCTTATAAGATCTCTAGTGGACAACAACGATCGTTCCGATCCCGACCATATTGTAAAGCTGTGCGGCCTGATCGGACGGGATGTTGACACATCCGTGGGATCCGTTGTGCTTGTAAATATCACCGCCAAACTTCCTGCGCCACGAAGCATCGTGTATGCCGCAGTTGCCTGCAAAGCGCATCCATCTGTTGACCCATACGTGCCAGGTGGGACCTGTCAGGTATTTGCCGGGAATACATGAATTGATCGCAAAGAATCCGCGAGGTGTGCCGTGTCCGGGACCTCCCGTAACACACGGCGTGATAAGAGCGGGGACTCCGTTGACGTAGTAAACGAGCATCTGGTCATCGATACTTACATCAATATATGTAGGCCCTGCAGGTGCCTGCTCGCTTTGCTCTGCCGGCACTTCCACCGCCGGCGCCATTGTCTCGTCAAATGCCAGGACTTCGCTTGGAATAAAAGTCATCACGGCAACAGCTGCCATGAAGGCTGAACACATTTTGATCATCTTCCTCATAAGACGATATATCCTTCCTGTAAAACCACGCGCCTTCAGGCGCTTTTCCTACCCGACTGCTAGTATAATATGACATCAGTCATATGGCAACAGGAAATTGACACGCTTATACCCAGATAATATAATCTTTTCAGTATGTACACCATAAGATTGGAGCTTGGTCGTGAGCTTGAGGATCTTCTGTTTTGCCGGATGCAGGCAAAGCGGGATGCAGAGGAGAGGGCTTACGAGAAATATAGAGCAAAACGTGCGTGGTATCTGCGCAGGTTCGGGCAGTTATCGCTTCATCTGGGGTTCCTTGTCGGAATCCTTATTTTTGTGTTCGCTGATGTCTCCAAGGTGAACGAACTGAAGGAAATACGTGAGGAAGTTGACAGAAGGCCGTTTGTATACGAGGCGCATCCCATGATAGATAAAACGGTCGTGGAAGAAGCTCAAAAGAAGGCAGAGGAGATCGAAAAACTCAAGAGTACCCAGTACTTTGCCGAAGAAACCGCTGCGACCTCCGGCATGAGCGATGCAGTCATCAGCAAGTACGGCATCGTTATAGATATGAACAATAACACCATTTTGGCCAGCCGCGACGGAAAGACCAAGATATATCCCGCATCGATGACCAAGATCATGACCGTCCTTGTTGCGGCGGAAAATATTGCGGAAGATGCTCTCGAGGATGAATTTACGATCACTCCCGAGATCAATTATTATGCAGGCAGTCACGGAGCGAGCCGCGTGGGATTTAACGATAACGAGACCGTTAAGGTAAAGGATCTGTTCTATGGCACGATACTTCCGTCAGGAGCCGATGCCGCGGTCGGTCTTGCCACCTATGTCGCAGGCTCACACGAGGATTTTGTGGAGCTTATGAACAAAAAGCTCGAAACGCTCGGCCTGTCCGATACGGCACACTTTACAAACTGCGTAGGCCTGTATGACGATGACCATTACTGTACATGCTATGACATGGCGATGATAATGCGTGCGGCTGTCGCCAATCCGCTCTGCAAGGAAGTGCTCTCAACAAGGACATACACGACTTCTCCCACCGATCAGCATCCGAACGGCATTGAGATATCAAACTGGTTCCTGCGCCGTGCGGAGGACAAACCGATAGGTGCCACCATCACATGTGCCAAGACCGGATATGTCAAAGAGTCCGGAAACTGTGCCGCAAGCTATGCATCAGACGGCTCCGGAACCGATATTATCGTCGTTACGGGGATGTCCACGAGCAGCTGGCGGTGTATCTATGATCATATCGAACTGTACAGAAAGTACATGCCGAACTACGACCCTTCATCGTCCGATGCCGCAGCCGAGGCAGCCGAAGCCGAAGGCGGGGGCACGGATTAGGCCGTAAATCACATTTTTTTAAAAAAATCATAAAAATAAAAAGGAAATCTTCCCGATAAACGTAATATGTTATTTGGAGGGCCCGGTAAAGCGGGCTGTAGACATTACAAGATGACCATCAGAGAAGAGTTAGAGCAGTGGGAAGATAAATACCTGTCCGAATACGCCTCAAAGAGCATGAATTCGAGAGGCCGTGACGTGAAGGAAGAGGAGTGCGATATACGCCCCGTATACCAGCGCGACAGGGACAGGATCCTTCACAGCAATTCGTTCAGAAGGCTTAAGGACAAGACCCAGGTCTTCCTGGCGCCCGAAGGCGATCATTACAGGACGCGTCTCACACATACCCTTGAAGTATCACAGAATGCCAGAACCATAGCGAAGGCCTTAAGACTTAACGAGGACCTTACGGAGGCTATCGCTCTGGGCCACGACATAGGTCACACTCCGTTCGGCCACGCGGGTGAGAGGGCGCTTGCAAGAGTCTGTCCCGAAGGATTTGAGCACAATGTCCAGTCGGTAAGAGTTGTGGAAGTGCTTGAAAAACGCGGCGCGGGCCTTAACCTGACCTGGGAGGTAAGAGACGGGATATTAAACCATAAGACGAAGGGTATGCCGCAGACACCGGAAGGCAGGATAGTGCGATTTTCCGATAAGATCGCGTACATACACCATGATATGGATGATGCGATAAGAGGAAAGATACTGTGCGAGGAGGATATTCCCAAGGAACTTCGCAATACGCTGGGTAACACGACCACAAAGGGGTTTGAC
>JAFRIL010000220.1 GCA_017432845.1 Lachnospiraceae bacterium
AAAATACGAAACAGGAGTAAAGAAATGACAGACAGGGAATACAAGGAAATGTCACGAAAGGAGTTCGCGAAAGCCGCCAAAGTATATGAAACGGACAAAGGCGGCGTATACAAAATGTGTAAAAAGGATTATCCGGATGTCCTTGCCGAACTGGAGAAGGAACCGTTCTCCGATCTGCTTGACTGCGGATGCGGACCGGCACCGATGCTCACACTGCTGCATGAAAAGTATCCGGATAAGCATTACACGGGGATCGATCTTACCCCGGAGATGATAGAGATGGCCAAGGCCAAGAACATGAGTGATGTTGAACTTGTGGTAGGTGACTGTGAGAATCTCCCGTTCGGGGATGAGACATATGATGCCGTCATTTGCTGCCAGAGCTTTCATCACTATCCGAATGTCCAGGATTTTTTCAACAGTGTATACAGGGTCCTGCGGCCGGGTGGAAGACTGATACTGCGGGATATGACTGCGAAATCAGCTCCCGTTCTGTGGTTCATGAACCATGTTGAGATGCCGCTGATCAATCTTACCGGACACGGCGATGTGCATGTTTACAGCGTCGATGAGGTAAGAAAACTGTGCGACAAGGCAGGGCTCAGACTCGAGATGGGCGAAAAGAGAGGCTTTCTCCGCCTTCACTGTGTGGCCAGAAAACCCGCATAAAAACAGGCAAGAAGTATCATGGAGGACTAAGAGTGTCTAAGAAAGCATCGAATTTTCAAAAAAAGGTAATGTCAATAGGATACAGGGGAAAGGAGATATTTAAGCCATTAAATACCGGACGGATAGATGAGCATGTTACGTGTGTCCGTGAGTGGATCGCGAATATCTTTTTCTACACGAAGAACGGCACGACGATCATGATCGATGCCGGATATAACTATGACAGACTTAAGGAAAAGATGGAGTGGCTCGGTATCGCACCCTCCGCGATAAAGCATATATTGATCACACATCAGGATACCGATCATGTCGGAGCGGTTGAAAGAGACAGTGACGGCCTGTTTACGAAAGCAAAACTGTACATCGGTGAGATCGAAAATCGCTATATGACGGGAGAGAGGCGCCGCAAAGTGATCTTCGGCCTGTATAAGCTCCCCATGGTAAAAAGCGACAATGAACGGAAACTGTTGAAGGACGGAGACGTTTTTTATATCGATGATATCAAGGTTGAAGCGATCCTCGTGCCCGGCCATACATGGGGTCATATGGTCTATCTTATTGATGATGGATACCTGTTTACGGGCGATACGATCTGGTTCGGTGCCGATGGCGGGTACAGTTTTATCAATTCCCTGGCAGAGGACAATGAACTGGCAAAACAGTCGCTTGTAAAACTGGAGAGGATACTTCGCAACCGGAATCTGTCTCCAAAAGTGATCACGGGTCATACCGGATGGTCGGATGATCTTGATTTTGTGTTTGCACATAAGGACCAGGTCTGCAACAGCATGAAAAAACAAAAGCCCCATGACCCGAATGCTCCTTATGACGGATATGATGAGTCGGAGGATACAAAAGAGCGGGCGCAAAATGAGCTCCTTCCCAAAGCGGTGCCTGTTACGGACAGGATAAAAAGCGCATATCATGCTTCAAAAAACATCTATGACAATGTACTGACCCAGGGGAGCTTTCTTAGCAGGATGTATATCCGGTTTTTCTGGAGCGGAACCGATGATGTTGAAGTCGCGGAAAAGATCCTGTCATATATTCCCCGGGATTTTTCTGGAAAGATTCTTGATGTGCCGGTTGGAACTGCCGTATTTACGCAGCGCAAGTGGAGAAGACTGTCAAAGGCAAAGATAACATGCCTTGACTACAGTACGGATATGCTTGATAAGGCAAAAGGACGCCTTGGTGAATGCGGTCACATCTCGTTCGTACAGGGTGATGTGGGAAAGCTCCCTTTTAATGACGGTGATTTTGACATCGTTCTGTCAATGAACGGGTTCCATGCTTTTCCGGACAAGAAAAAAGCATTTCAGGAGACGAGGCGTGTTCTGAAGAAGGGCGGACTGTTTATCGGATGTTTCTATATCAGAGGAGAATCAAAGCGAACGGACTGGCTGGTTGGAAGGATACTGACAAAAAAAGGATGGTTCACGCCGCCGTTCCTTACACAGGAGAGTCTTTGCAGTACGTTCGGCAGGCTGTATTCGGAAGTCGATTGTCATATTGACGGATCCATTGCATATTTCAAATGCAAAAAATGAACCCTTGGTGTCGCGACGATCTTGATTCATCAAACTTTTTATCGTATTTCCGGCCGCTTCCGCGCTGGCAGCATGGATTTGCAGCCTGTTCTGATTTGATCGTTGACAAAGATCTGCCGGTGTGTTAGTTTATATATGTTAGCTAACGATGTTAACAGATGATAGGCTTCGGTGACAACTTATGCCAAGAGACAAGAGCACTAACCACATTAAGATCATGGCGGCAGCCAGAGAAGAGTTTATGGAAAAGGGCTATGAGAAAGCGTCCATGCGAAGCATAGCCGACCGCTGTGGGATGACCGCAGCAGGGATCTACAGGCACTGCAAGGATAAGGAAGATCTCTTCTGCCAGCTCGTAACTCCTGCCGAAGATAAACTGATGGAATGGGCTAAAGAGCATATTAAAAGGTACGCAGATCCGGCAAAAAAAGGTAAGAAGATCACATGGCAGGACTCCCATATCGATATGATGAGAGAACTGGTATATCCGAACATGGTGGATTTTCACCTTCTTATCGCCAAGTCCAAGGGGAGCAGGTACGAAAACTTCCTGCACGATATGACCGAAGAATCCCAGAACAGATTTCTCGATTATCTGGCAAAGCTCAGGAAGTCCGGCGCAAATGCGCCGAAAATCACACCGGTACAACTTCATCTTCTGATGACGGCATATATTACCGCATTGTTTGAACCGGTTGTTCACAATTATTCTTATGAGGAGGCTATCGATGCCCTTAATGTGCTGGAAGCATTCTTCCTGCCGGGTTGGAAGCGTCTGATGAACCTGTAATATTCTAAGCGATAAATCCAATATAGAACGATAACTCACCGTCTGGTCCCGTTATGGGATCAGGCGGTGAGGCCGTTTTAAGGGTTAGCTAACAAAGAATATGAAATGTTAACAAACAAGAGAAAGGAAAGCATTATGAATGAAGAGGTAACAAAAGAAGAGAAGAAATGGTTTAAAACATTGCTTTCTTACGCGAAGGGCAGTGGGGGAAGACTGGGATTATCGGTTGTCTTTTCAATGGTAAGCCTTATAGCGGGGCTCGTACCTTATTACTGTGTGTACAGGATAATTGATGGATATATCGCCGGAAATGCCGATAAGGCGCTTATCCTGCATTATTGCCTTACAGCATTTTTTGCGTATCTTGTAAAAGTCATATGCTTCGGTATATCGACGGGGATATCGCATAATGTTGCATTTAATGTTCTGGAGGGACTGAGAGTAAAAGTTTCGGATGTATTTTTAAAGGCTCCGCTCGGAGAAGTCTATTCGCATTCCATCGGCCAGATAAAAAGCGTGATAGTTGATAAGATCGAGGACATTGAGCCGCCGCTTGCACACGTTGTCCCGGAAGGCGCCGGGCACATACTGCTTCCCATAGTCTGCTTTATTGCACTTGCGTTTGTTGATATCCGTGTTGCACTTGGTGCACTTGCGGCGCTCCCGCTCGGACTGGTCTTTATGATGCTCACATTTTGGCTAAGTGGCAAGAATATGACCAAGTATCAGGAAGCAAATGCCAACATGAGCAGCATGATAGTTGAATACGTGGAGGGTATCGAGGTTATCAAAGCCTTCGGAAAGGCAGGAGTAAGCTATGAGAAGTTTGCCGGATCGATCAGGGATTACAGGGATTTTGTCATCGAGTGGCTTGAGTCAACATGGGTAACGATGAAGCTTGCCTTTGCCTTCATGCCTGCGACGCTGCTCGGAGTTGTTCCCGTAAGCATTGTTCTCGTACAAAAAGGCAGTATGACGATATCGGAAATGGCACTTGCCGTAATGCTTGCCATGTCAATGGTCATCAGCATGGCGAAGATAGAAGTGTTTTCAAACGGACTTCGGCAGATGCAGTATACGGTGCTCGAAATTCAAAAACTGTTGAAGATAAAAAGCCTGCCGGAGCCTTCCTCCGATGATCTTCCGGATGGATATTCCATCGAGCTGAACGATGTGCGTTTTTCATATGATGATGAAGAAGGCGAGGTGCTCCACGGGATCAATCTTGGCCTGAAAGAGGGAAGCTTTACGGCACTCGTTGGGCCGAGCGGAGGCGGAAAATCAACCGTAGCAAAGCTCATCGCAAGATTCTGGGATGTAAGCGGCGGCACGATCAGTATCGGCGGGTGCGACATAAAAAACATGAAAGTCACATCGCTTGCAAACATAGTAAGCTTCGTAACCCAGGATAATTTCCTGTTTGCAAGATCGATAAAAGAAAACATCCGGCTCGGCAAACCCGGTGCAAGCAATGAAGAAGTGATAAAGGCCGCAAAGGCTGCATGCTGTGATGAATTCATAAGAAAGCTTCCGGACGGATATGATACATCGGCAGGAGAGGCGGGAAAGCGCCTGTCGGGAGGCGAACGCCAGAGGATAGCGATCGCCCGTATGATGCTGAAAAACGCACCGATAGTGATCCTTGATGAAGCAACGGCATTCACGGATCCCGAAAACGAAACGAAGCTTCAGGAATCCATTGCCAATCTGACAAAGGGTAAGACATTGCTTGTCATAGCACACCGGCTGTCGACGATAAAGAATGCGGATAATATCGTGGTGCTTGATGACGGCCGGATCGTTGCACAGGGGACGCAGGAGGAACTGATGGAGTCCTGTCCTTTATATAACAGAATGTGGCAGGCACATATAGGCGCAAGAAGCTGGGCGGCAGGAAATGCGGCAGCCGGACAGGTAAAGGAGGCGTAAAAATGTTCAGAACGGTAAAACGTATCATAGACTGGTGCGAGGGATTCAAAGCAAGTCTGTTTGTCGGTTTTATATTTTCATTTCTTTCATCATGGGCAGTGGCAGCACCTGTTGCTTATTCGGGATATGTTATAGGACAGATCATAGGCGGTGTCAGAAGCGGTAAGGGCATCGACCCGATGCTTGCATGGAAGAGCCTTCTTATGATCCTGCTGACTGTACTTGCAAGATTTCTGTTTGACTACCTGAAGGCCCGCTTTCATGAAAAGATAGGCTATGAACTTGTGGCAAGAGACCGCTTAAAGATCGGTGAGGCACTCAAAAGAGTATCACTCGGCTACTTCCAGACCAATGATACCGGAAGGATCCTCAATGCCATAACAACAGGACTTGCAACTCTTGAGAACATGGGTATACGTATGGTGGACGGATTTATCGGAGGGTATCTGAACTTCCTGTGCATATTGTTGTTCCTTGCATTCATAATCCCGGAATGTGCCCTGATCGCGATATGCGGTGTATTGGTCTCATTCGTGTTCCTTCTGATGATATCAAAGCACAGCAAAGATAACACAAAAGTACTGAATGAGGAAAATGAGCGTCTTACCAGAGCGGCGCTGGAATACACAAGAGGATTGCCGGTCGTCAAATCATTCGGAATGGAAGGAGCTTCGGCAAAGGATTTTAAGGATGCATGTTCAAGTGCAAAAAAGATCGCATTGAAAATAGAATGGGGGTTTATTCCATATAACTGCCTGCATATATTTGCACTTAAGGCGGCAAGTGTATGGATGGTGATCGCGGTGATATATGCGGGGCTCGCAGGAAAGCTCGAACTGTCCATGGTACTTATCGTTTCGTTCCTGTCGATGTCGATCTTTAACTCGGTGGAGCCCATAGCTGACAGCGCTCATGTCCTGTCGGTCATCGAAAATGCATTTGATAAGATGGAGATGTTTTCCGACAGCAATCTTCTGGATGTCAAAGGCTCGGACATTAAATGCGAAAATCATGATATCGAGTTTAAGAATGTTGATTTTTCATATTACACCGCAAGATCAACCGAGAACAGGAAGGTTCTGAAAGATGTTTCATTTGTTATCCCGCAAGGGACGACAACTGCGATCGTGGGCCCCTCGGGAAGCGGTAAGACGACTATCTGCAATCTTATCGCAAGGTTTTATGATGTAAGCTCTGGCACTATCACGCTTGGAGGTACAGACGTGAAGGAATACAGCCTTGACAGCCTGCTGTCAAATATCTCCATGGTGTTCCAGAATGTTTATCTGTTCAATGATACCGTCCGTGCAAATATCTGCTTCGGAAGAGATAACGTATCCGAGGAGGAGATGATCGAGGCGGCAAAAAAAGCCCGGTGTCATGATTTTATCATGGATCTTCCGAACGGATACGATACAGTGATCGGTGAAGGCGGCGGCACTTTGTCGGGAGGACAGAAGCAGAGGATATCGATAGCAAGGGCAATACTGAAGAATGCTCCGATAATCATCCTTGATGAATCTACAGCGAGCATCGATCCTGAAAACGAACACCTGATACAGGGTGCCATTTCAGAGCTTTCAAAAGGAAAGACAGTGATCATAATCGCACACAGGCTGGCAACCATAGAAGCAGCCGATCAGATACTCGTGGTTGATGACGGACGGATAATCGAAAAAGGAAAACACAGCGAACTTGTAAAACTGGGCGGCAAATATGCCGCATTTGTCAGGATCAGGCAGGAAGCCGAAAACTGGCAGATCGCATAAAACAACCGGAAAGCGGCCTATAGGGGAGCAGTGTCATGTTGCGGGAATGCGTTATGCATTCCCGTTTTTTTTGTAAAAAATCAATAATACAATTTGTGCAACCCGAACAAAGATTGATTATTTTGTATCAAAGCATTGACACCGAAACAATACGGCGTTAATGTATTAACAGCGTTAAGTAATTAACACACGAAAGTTATAGAGAGGAAGAAATGATGAGCGAAGTCATAGTTTCCATGGAACATATCTCAAAGTCATTCCCAGGAGTACGGGCGCTTGACGATGTAAGTTTTGAGCTGAGAAGCGGTGAAGTTATGGCCCTGCTGGGCGAAAATGGTGCCGGTAAATCTACTCTTATGAAGATCCTAAGCGGTGTCTATGAGAAAGAAAGCGGAACGATAAAGATCATGGGCAGGGAATATGAGAGTCTGAGTCCCAAGCAGGCGCTA
>JAFRIL010000221.1 GCA_017432845.1 Lachnospiraceae bacterium
ATATCGGGATGCATGGCCATCGCCCTTGCGATCGACACACGCTGCTTCTGTCCGCCGGAAAGCTGATGGGGATAATGATCCACCCTGTCGGACAGTCCCATCTGATCAAGGAGTATCCTGCCCTCTTCTTCTATCGCACGCTCCTCTTCTTTGCTGCCCTTTTCAAGATGAAGTTTCGGAGCCAGACAAACATTTTCCAGGGCGGTGTACTGAGGGAACAGATTGAACGACTGGAATACAAGCCCGAAATGACGCGTTTTTTCCCTGACAGCCTTATCGGATCTGTCTGCGGCATCATTCGCATCAAAAAACTTCTGTCCGCGCAACAGTATCAGGCCCGAGTCCGCAAATTCGAGAAAGTTAAGGCAGCGAAGCAGTGTTGTCTTACCGCTTCCCGATGATCCGATTATAGACAGTGTCTGTCCCTCATCGAGAGTGAACGATATGTCGGATAACACCTCAGTGTTATCAAATGATTTTTTCAGTGATCTTACTTCCAGGATCTGCAAAGCATACCCCCGTTAATGTTATTCAAAATAACCGAGCTTCTTTTCGATGTATCCGAACAGTAATGTGAGAAGTCCGGAAAAGACCAGATAGAATACACCGGTATAAAAAAGAGGCCATATGATCCCGGCGCCTTTGATGAAAGACTGCCCTTCCCATATGATCTCATAAACAGCTATCACCCTGGCAAGGGAAGTATCCTTTACCAGAGTGATGATCTCATTTGATATGGGCGGAACGATCCGCTTTACTACCTGAAGCAGGATGACCTTGAAGAATACCTGGCTTCTCGAAAGTCCGAGTACCTGACCTGCTTCGTACTGTCCTATATCGATCGACTGTATCCCTCCGCGGTATATCTCGGAGAAATAACAGGAATAATTGATCACAAAGGAAACGAGTGCCGCGATAAAGCGTCCCTCTCCGAGGCCGTTCCAGAACGGATTCCCGAATATGATACCCGGTCCGTAGTAAATGACGAGGAGCTGTAACATAAGCGGAGTTCCCCTTACCACCCAGATGATAAAGCGTACGGGAAGACGCAGTATCGCATGGCGGCTCATCGAGCCGAAACTGATCACCAGTCCCAGCGGAAGTGAAAACAGCAGGGTAAGTGCGAACAGTTTTAAAGTTGTAAGAAACCCGCCTAAAAGGGTCGCAGTAACAGTCGCTAACAATGTTTTTATCTCTTATTTGATAAGTGCGTACTGAACGCCGTAGTTTTCGGCAACGGCTTCCAGCGATCCGTTCTCGGCAAACTTGGCAAATTCCTCGTCAAGGAATGCGGTAAGATCCGATCCCTTTCTGCAGCCGACACCGTATTCTTCCTCGGTAAGTTCTACCGTGTGTGTAAGATCGGCATAGCTTGTTCCCTCACCGATCATAGCACCTGCCATCAGAAGGTCGATGATACATGCATCCGATGAACCTGCTTCAACTTCCATGAGTGCATCTGCCTGTGCGGAAAGTGATGTGTAATTCCATCCCTTTTCCTCGGCAACGGCCTCTCCGGCTGAGCCTGCCTCAACCGCAAATGAAAGTGTGGATGCACCTGCCTCGTCCTTTGCCTGATCAGCCTTGTCAGCCTTCACGACAACGACCTGAGCGTTCTTACAGTAGGGCTTTGTGCAGTTCATGGAATTCTTGACTTCGTCTGTCAGCGTCATGCCGTTCCATACGCAGTCGATACTCTTATTGTCAAGCTCGAGTATCTTGTTGTCCCAGTCGATCTCAACGAATTCGATCTTAACTCCGAGATCCTCTGCGACCATACGTCCGAGTTCCGCATCAAATCCGACCCATTCGCCTTCACCGTCCTTGAAGTCCATCGGTGCGAAATCCGTGATACCAACGATAAGCGTTCCTTTTTCCTTGATATACTCAAGATCCGATGCGGATGATTTTGAACCGCATCCCGTAAGTGCGAGAAGCATTCCCGCGATAAGTGCCACTGAAATGATCTTTTTCATAATAGTTCTCCTTTTTGCTTAGTAAAAATCACACAGAAGATGTTATCATAACTGCATTTATTTCGCAAACGGGCGAAGGACTGTCCTGTAAAAATCCTTATCTTCCTCTATAAGCTGCCCGGGGCCCGTTGTTACAGCCTGCCCGTCCTGTCCGGCAAGCTCAAACGATCCCGCGGATCTCTTAAGATCGGACAGTTTAATGTTCTTAAGCTCTTTGACACAGTCGGCAGGATAATATGCACTCTTTCCTTTTGCCATGGATGTTGCAACATTCATCGCATCCGTTATCTCACCCTTTGAACGGAGGTTCTTTGCATAAACCGAGAGAATGCAATCATTAAGATCATCCTCCGACAACTGACCGGTTATGGACCTCCACGCATCGGATGAATGCCAAAACGCCTCGATCGTCTGCGATGTGTTCGGATCCTGCGAGCTGTACAAAGCAGTAAGTGCGTCACTGTTTTCGTACGAGCACGTATAGGCACCGTTCCTGTTCCTGACAAGGTCCCACAGATAGCGCTCCGTCAGCATGGAAAGTGAGAGTTCGGGCAGCAGCGGCCCGGAAAGTGCGCTGTCATAAGATACGGCATTGCACGAAAGCGCACTGTCCGTTACGACCGCAAGCGGGTATTTGTATGAAGTAAGATCATAAGTGATCTTTTTATGCTCTTTATCTCCCATTTTTCCTATGAAGGCATCCGCCTCTTTAAGGTACTCCTTCTTTTCTCCCAAGCAGACGGCATACGACAGTATCGCACCTCTTTTTGTGTTAAGATGTTCTGCGATCATATCAAGCTTTGCCGTCACCTTTTCGGGATCCTTTTCCAGATCCTCTGCAACCTTACGTAGAAAATCATAATATTCAATGTAATGGGTATTCTCGTAATATGCAGCCCCGTTTGACGAAGATGAAGCCGCAAGGAGCATCGTCATCCGCTCCGGGTGCTGTTCGATATTGCTTCTAACAACTCTCTGTATTGTTGCAGCAGCACGGCCGATCCTGTCCGCATCCGAAAAGTTGCTTTCAAACAGCCTTACGGATGCAAGATCAAACGCATCCGCCTCATCCCCGCAAAGGCACATGAAATCAACGGTAACATACGGAGTATAGTCTTTGCCGAATGAAGATACCACAAGGCTTATTTCCTGTCCCTTTACCGTTGATGCGGCGATCATCCCCGGAAGATCATCCCTCTTATATCCTCCGGCCGGCACAAAACTGCCGTTAACAATGTCAGTAAAAAGCGCCAGATAGAAAATATCATCCTTATCAAGACCCGAAGCATCGAGCCACAGCTTCGTACTGTTAATCCCCTTCTTATCAAGCTTTACTCCTATGCGCCTTGTTCCAAACTTATCCTTCAGATCGCTTACCGCAAACGAAGGAACCTCCCCGCCAAGATCGGATACTTTTGTTACGCACAGCTGCTTAAGATACTTTGCCGGATCGTCCGTTGAACCTTCCTTAATCCGCTTTGTATCGGCAACGAGCTTTGCTATCTCTTCCTTTGTCATTTTGGATTTTTTGTCCGCAAGCTCTTTCTTCAACAGAGCTGCTTTTTCCTCGGCAAGGCCCGGCTTTTTGGTCACAGTCACCAGTACCGATCTTGGGCTCTTGATCATCTTGGATGAGACCGTCTTTACGGTATCGTTGTCAAACCATGTCATATTCCTGTAGCCATCCATCATGTTCATGTATGAGACAGGGCCCATATCGTTTGACTCAAGAAGCGCGCTGTTAAGAAGCAGCATCAGCGCGGGATTCGCACCTTCATCGGCAAGAAGGCAGTCGCACTCTTTTTGCTTCCTGAAATTTTCGATCTCGCCATCGTCCGCTCCGTTTTTCGCCATATCGGAAAGCAGTTTGGATACGCACTCTTTAAATGCATCCGCATCTTCCTTTTTCATCCTGTGTGCGTTAACGGTCAGGATACGTACACCTTTTTCCACCTCGATCCCCATTTCGAATCCCGCGGAAGGGAAGCGGCCCAAAAGGCCCATCATCATGGCCGAGGAAGACCGGTTACAGAAATTCCGGAATGCATACAGCTGCTCGTCCGATATTCCGGACATACCTTCCATGTCAAATGCATACACCATCTCACTGCCATCCCCGGCCGAAGTATCGGCTGTCGCCGGAAAATCATATTCCCTCTTCGTAAATCCGGAAAGCTTTGAAGGCAATGAAGGTATATCCCCCATCTTCTTCCTGTCATATGCATCAAAATATCCGTCCAGAAGTTTTAAAAAATCACCCGGCTCTTCTATATCGCCGTAAATATAAACGGTACAGTTTGAAGGATGATAGTACATACTGTGGAACCGCTTTACATCATCATAGGAAAGTGTCAGAAGATCATCGGGCACACCGCCGGCTTCATGCGCCGCACTGCTGTCCGGATACAAGAGCCTTACAGCACGCCTTTGCGCATCCCTGTCAGCCGAATAAGTGTTCATCATCTCCGAATAGATCGTTCCGCCTACGGTTATATCGGCCTTCTCGTCGGCAAGGGAATATGACCATGCCTCCGATCTGAATATGTCCTCATCTGTCAGAATGAGCGGTTCAAAGCAAAGATCGGTGTAATAATCCGCAAGCTTTAAGAGCTGTTTTTCCGAAAGGGATGCTACCGGATAGGCGGTGCATCTGTCCTGAGTGTAAGCATTTGCAAACGTAACGAACCCTTTTGAAGACAGCGCCTTATATAGATTCCGCGAGCTGTATTTCTTTGATCCGTTCATTGCAGAGTGTTCAAAAACATGAGGAATACCGCGGTCATCCGACACGGGTGTATTAAATACAGGCATAAAATACCTGTTCGGGTCATCGTTTGAGATCAATACGACCCCGGCCCCTGTCAGGTCATGTTCCAGTACTGTCACCTTTGCGTCAAAACATTCAAGAGCCGAAACACTCTTTACCGTATAATCCTGTGGGAAATCCTGCGCGGCAAAACAGATGTCCGGATGCGAAAAAGAGATTATGCCGCAGACTATAAATACCGATATGATACCGGACAGTTTTTGCATGGTAATGCCTTCCTTACTTGTGATAAGGTTCACCGTTCTTGATACGGTAAGCCCTGTAGAGCTGCTCGAGTAATATGACACGCATCAGCATGTGAGGAAATGTCATCTTTGAAAACGACAGTTTGATATCACCTTTTTTTATGAGTTCCGGATCAAGACCTATGGATCCGCCTATAACGAACTGCAGATGACTGTTGCCCTTATTCTCATATGATGTGATAAGATCTGCAAAATCCTCTGATGACATACCATTGCCGTCTATACAAAGAGGGATGAGAACGGCATTGTCATCAACGTACTTCATAAGGCGCTGCCCTTCCGCTGATCTTACGAGGTCATTTTCATGATCACTCGCCCCTTCGCCGCATTTCTCATCCTTAACTTCGATGATATTCAGTTTGACATACCCCGACAGACGCTTGGAGTATTCAGCCACCGCTTCCTTCAGATAGCTCTCTTTTATCTTTCCTACTGCAAGTATGTCTATCTTCATAAATCACGGTCTTCTGGCATCTGTTACATAGAATATCGCAAACAGCCCCGGTCCGCAGTGTGCTCCTATCACGACACCGAGCTGTGCGATCTCGATCTTTGCTTTGGGATACTTTTCCATTATCCTGTCTCTTACATACTCCGCGTCCGCAAGGCAGTCGGCATGATTGATAAGAAATTCAGGCTCATCGCCTTCTATCGGATCGGACTTGACGGATTCGATGATGGCATTAAGCGCCATCTTGCGGCCTCTGACCTTGTTAGCCGCAACAAGCGTTCCCTCATCGGGAACATAGAGCACCGGCTTGATCGAAAGCAGTGTTCCGACAAGTGCCGATGCGTTGGACACACGTCCTCCGCGCTTTAACCAGTTAAGATCATCCACGGTGAACCTGTGCGCGATCTTAAGCTTGTTCTCCTCTATCCACGACAGCATGTCGTCTTTTGACATACCTGCTTCATAATGCTTTATTGCATATCTTACCAGAAGGCCGAGTCCTCCGGACACACATCTCGTATCGACGTTTATGATCGTGCTGCCGGGATAGTCCTCTTTCAGGTCTTCTATGGCCTCATCGCAGTATCTGTACGATGATGACAGAGGCCTTGTCATATCCAGGAAGATGACTGTCCTGTCACCGTCCTTTAAGAGTCCCTCAAAGAACTCGCGGTAAGTGTACATGTTGATGGCCGATGTCGAGAGCATCTTACCCTCCCGCATCATCCTGTACGTCTCGGTCCTTGTTTCATCCCTGCAGTCATCCTCGTAATCCTTACCGTCCATAACATAGGAATAGCTGATAAAAGGTATATGATGTTCTTCAAGGTATTCTCTCGTAAGGTCACATGTTGATGCTGTTGCTATGATATAATCCTGTGCCATAATATCTCCAAACTCTTATTTTACGCTGTAGTTAAGCTTGACTGTGATCGTTGCGGTTTTCTGTCTTGATGACGTGTTATAAGTTCCGCCGGAACTGTACTCGTCATCCGATGAATTCTTGGCTGTTATCTGGAACACGCCGAGATTGGATGAGATGAGCTTTCCGACACGGCATCCGCTTCCGGCTGCCATCAGATCGATCCTCTCTTTGGCATTCTGTGTTGCCGCTTCAACAAGCTCAAGCTTTAACGAATCAAGATCCTTGTAATAATACTCGGGAGAATTGGATGTGAACTCCACGCCGTCCTCGATCAGCTCGGTTATGTCGCGCGATACTTCCTCAACAAGATCAACGTCTTCGGAAGAGACGGTCACTGTCTGGTACAGTTCGTATCCCGAGAAAGTGTCTCCCACATAGTTTCCGGCATCATTGTAATTGGACGAATATCTTCTCGAGATATCGATCGCCGAAAATACGACATCGTCTTCCTCTATGCCGTAATCCTCAAGAAATCTCTTTATCTTGTCGGTATCCCTGTCAAGCCTTGAGTATGCTTCCGAGGTTGTCTCGGCAAATGCGGAATAGGTTCCGCGCCACACGATAAGGTCCGCTTCAAAATCTACGCTCGCGGATCCTGTGGCCGACAGCCCTCCGGCCCTGTCATTCTTGTACTCGACAATGCCTTTTGTAAATATCATCGTGCACACAACAACAGCTGCTGCAACGATGACCACGCATATAAGCGTGATGATCGGCTTTAATATACCGATCGTCTTATTGTCATTATCCATTTTTCCTCTTTCCCCCTCGAATATTTGTCTATCTGCTTCGTTTTTTGTTCACCGCACGGCGCCTTCTTTTATGGACTTTGCGAGATTGCCTGTACTTGTTGATTTCCTCAAATATAGTATTATAATCACGTTCAAAAAGCAACTCGATTATTTCCTTCTGAAGCGTATCTTCGTCTATTTTTCCCTCTTCATACCACGTGGCGATCTTATCTACCACAAACGACCTGCTCTTCTCGCGGTAGGCGGGCATCTCATGTTTTTCCTGGATCTTCACAAGTTCCGGTCGCCAGAGAAATTCAAGCTTTTTTCGCATCGATACACCGGGATTTTCCTGCGGTCTTCTCAGACAGTAAAAATCAGCCGCTCCGTCTTCCTCCTCGACGGTTATGATCCCCCAGTGCACGGGTACATGCTCCGTGATGTGCATTGCATGGCTGGTCCCGACAACTACTATGTTTTTGTCATAATAGCTGTCATAGTCCCTGACCTGACGGGCAAGCCTGGCATACGTATCCGCGTCTGATTTTATCTCTATGCCGAATATGGCATCATCCGTGACCATTACGGCATCCGCACGTGACCTTCCGATATTCTTTTCCTCGAGTATGCGCACCTTCCCGTATTCCTCTTCCAGGAAGAAAAACAGCGGCTCCCTGATATCCTTATCCTTGAGCATTGTATAAACTCCTTCGGACATGACTGTGCCTGCATCAGATGATGCAGGCACGATCTGGTTTACATAATATTCAGTACGTGTCTCATACTTCCGATATCTTGAAGAATTCGATCGCGGCTGACATGTCTTCATTGATGTTACGCATCTCTGCCGTTGATGACCGAGTATCGGTACATGCATTGGTAACCGTCTGGCACGAAGCCGCAACCTCTTCTGCGGAAGCTCCGAGCTCTTCAGAGATCGCTCCGAGTTCTGTAGTGGTATTGGACAGCTCTACCTTGATGCTGTCGAGCTTGTCGGTCATCTGTCTGATCGTATCTATCTCGGTAATGGAAGCTTCAACGGAATCCGACAGGACATTGAACTTATCCTGTGCCTTCTCGATATCGGCCTGCTCCTTGCTGATCACTTCAAATACCCTGTTGCTGATATCAACTGTTCCGTTGGAAAGAGCGATGACATTTTCGATGATCTGCTTGATCTCTTTGGCCGACTCGGCTGAAGAATCAGCAAGCGTTCTGATCTCGTCCGCAA
>JAFRIL010000021.1 GCA_017432845.1 Lachnospiraceae bacterium
CTCTGCCATCGCCCAGGCATATTACGCCAAGAAGCAGGGCCTTCGCGGCATCACAACCGAGACCGGCGCAGGCCAGTGGGGTACGGCTCTTTCAATGGCGTGCGCATACCTTGGCCTTGACCTGAAGGTGTTCATGGTGAAGGTGTCATATGAGCAGAAGCCTTTCAGACGCGAGGTGATGAGGACATATGGCGCAAGCGTAACGCCGTCTCCTTCAATGGATACGCAGATCGGCAAAAAGATCAACGCCGAGCACCCCGGTACTACCGGAAGTCTCGGATGTGCGATCTCCGAAGCAGTTGAAGTTGCCACAACGAATGAAGGCTACAGATACGTTCTCGGATCGGTATTGAATCAGGTGCTCCTGCATCAGAGCATCATCGGTCTCGAGACAAAGGCTGCACTCGATAAATACGGTATCGTTCCCGATATGATCATCGGATGTGCGGGAGGCGGATCGAACCTCGGAGGACTGATCGCTCCATTCATGGGTGAAAAGCTTCGCGGTGAAAAGGATTACAGGATAATCGCAGTAGAGCCTGCAAGCTGCCCCAGCTTTACAAGAGGAAAGTACGCATATGATTTTTGCGATACGGGTATGGTTTGCCCGCTTGCCAAGATGTACACGCTCGGAAGCAACTTCATACCTTCAGCAAATCATGCCGGAGGACTTCGCTATCACGGAATGAGCCCCATCCTGTCGCAGCTGTATGCGGACGGATTCATGGAGGCCAGATCGGTCGAACAGACAAGCGTGTTTGAGGCTGCAACTCAGTTCGCAAGGACGGAGGGAATCCTTCCTGCTCCGGAGTCAAGCCATGCAATACGGGCGGCGATCGATGAGGCGCTTTTGTGCAAAGAGACGGGAGAGAAAAAGACGATCGTATTCGGACTTACCGGCACCGGTTACTTTGATCTTGTCGCTTACCAGAAGTACAATGACGGCGAGATGACTGATTTCATACCGACGGATGAGGATCTGGCCAAGAGTCTTGCCACACTTCCCAACATTGGTTGACATAATCTGGAGAATGAGACGGAGGGACGGTTCCTCTGTCTCAATATTGAAATGTTGCCATGATAATGGTAAAATAACACATATATTTTATTCTCGATCATAAGGAGGTTATATCATGGCTTTTTGTTCAAACTGTGGTAAGGAACTGCCTGAAGGCGCAAACGTTTGTCCCGGATGCGGAACGGCAGTAGGCGGAGCACCGGCAGTTGTTGAGGCTGACTGGGATCACACCGAAGAATTCGACGCACAGGATATTTCCGATAACAAGGTATATGCACTTTCGGCTTATCTGTTCTCATTCCTCGGGATCCTTCTCTGTCATCTGCTTGCAAAATCATCGGATTATGCTCAGTTCCATGCACGCGAGGCACTCAAGATCGATGTGGTAACAGTTGTTGTTTATCTGCTTTCATGTCTTCTGTGCTGGACATGCATCGTGCCCGTTGCAGGCATTATCCTTATAGTGATACTGTTTGTTGTAAGGATCATAGCTTTCGTTCAGGTATGCAAGGGACAGGCCAAGGAGCCCTGGCTTATCCGTTCGATCAAAGCACTTCAGTAAGATGTAACGGTTGTGTGACAATCTTGAGACGGAGGGACGGTTCCTCCGTCTCATTTTTTTAGACAAAATTGAGACAAAGGAACCGTCCCTCTGTCTCAATTATGGTATAATGTATTTCATGGAAAAGTACGATAAGTTCGATAAAAAGAGAATACTGATCTGGGGATATGGCCGTGAAGGGATGAGCACCGAGAAGTTCCTGAAAAATCACTGCGATCCGTTATCTGTCGAAGTCTTCGAGGGACAACGCGAGGATATCGATGAGGATAAATACGACTACATCATAAAGAGCCCGGGAATCGCGATGCTTGAGCAAAACAGCAAATACACATCCCAGACGCAGATCTTTCTCGAATGCTTTCGACGCAACACGGTCGGCATCACCGGAACAAAAGGAAAGAGCACGACGAGCGCGCTCCTTCATCATATACTGACATCTGCCGGAAGGGACACGGTCCTTGTCGGCAACATCGGAGAACCGTGCCTTAACTATTTCGGCGAGATGCGCGAGGATACTGTCGCGGTATTTGAGATGTCGTGTCACCAGCTGTCAAACGTAACAGTTTCTCCGCACGTCGGAGCATTTCTCAATCTCTACGAGGAGCATCTCGATTATTACAAGACACCCGAGCGCTACTTTGCAGCCAAGGCAAATATCGCAAGGTTCATGGAAGAAGACGACTATCTGTACGTTGGCGGAAATGTTCCCGACCTTCCCACAAAGGCAACACCTCATCGTATTGATTTTAACAACGTCCGTGAATACAAGATGAGGATATTCGGGCATCATAACAGTTACAATGCGCATTTCGCATTCAGGATAGCGTCCGAGGTGTACGGGATCGACGAGGACGTCATCAAGGATTCGATAGCCGATTTTACCGGGCTCGATCACAGGCTCCAGCACATCGGCTGCATCGACGGCGTTGATTATTACGACGATTCCATCTCGACGATACCGGGCGCCACGATCGAAGCCCTTCGCAGCGTCCCTATGGTCCGCACCGTTCTTATCGGAGGCATGGACAGGGGCATCAGCTACGATGATCTGATCGTTTACGTCAACACCCACTCGGAATTCAATTACATATTTATGTACGATTCCGGAAAGCGGATATACGACGTCGTCGATCACCTGAAGAACTGCTGCTACCGGCCGACCCTCGAGGAGGCCGTCAAAGAGGCAAAGAAGATCACGCCGTTCGGGTTCGGAGTGCTGCTCTCACCTGCCGCGGCGAGCTACGGGTATTTCAAGAACTTTGAAGAGCGCGGCGACGTGTTCAGAAAACTGTGCGGCCTGTAAGGCCAAAATCATTTCCACGGGGAGGATCACCATGGCAAAGGACATAAAATCACTTCGCAAAAGGATCGACGAGATCGATGATCAGCTTCTGAAACTGTACGAGGAGCGTATGGACGTCGTGCGCGATATCGGTGCGTACAAGATGGAGAACGCCCTTCCGGTATACGACGCAAAGCGCGAGGACGAAAAGATAGACGCCGTCTTTGCCGCGGTAAAAAACAAAGAATATGCCGACGGCGCGGCGCAGCTTTTTATCACGCTGATGCAGGCCAGCCGCGAACTGCAGGAGGAGATGATGGGACTTTCCGACAGTGATTTTGACGACTTTAACTGGGACGGAGAGCCCGTCGAGATAAAACTTGAAGCACTTGGAGCGTTTGGCGAAGATGAGAAATAACGAACTGATATTGTACAAAAACTTCAAATACGCAAGCATCCTCGATGATGCCGCGTACATCCTTTCGGGTGATACCGTCGATGATGCCGGGGCGAAAAATCGCATGAACTCATTTACCGGCGCACTTGTCGAGCTTGCGGCAAGTCATGGTTATTACGGTAATCTCTGGCAGGCATATCTGACACACCTTATAGCCAACAACGAAAACGCATATTCGCTCTCGTGCGAGATGCGCGGGCAGACCGGTGGCACGGTAGGCGACGTGGCACTGCATGATTTTTCCATATTCCGTGAGATGTTCCTTCTGGATCTTGGCGAACTGGACAAGCTGTGCGGGACCGACAACGCCGGGTTTCTGACTGACTACAAACCGGCATCCGATATCTCGAGGACATTTAACAAGCGCGTAAGAGACAGGATAATGGAGCTTCGCGACCAGCTTGCGGCATCTTCTTCCGATGAGGATTTCAAAAAGCGTGCCACGGTTTTTTACGGCGAGTTCGGAGTCGGAAAGCTCGGACTTCACAAGGCGTTCCGCTTATCGCGAAAGGGCGGCGATGTCGACATCGTTCCTATCACGAACATCATGCATGTCTATCTCGAAGACCTTGTCGGATATGAGGATGCGAAGAAGAAACTTGTCGACAACACCGAGGCGTTTCTTGACGGAAGGCCTTGCAATAACTGTCTGCTGTTCGGAGATGCCGGGACCGGAAAATCAAGCTGCATCAAGGGTATCATGAACAGATACTATGAGCGCGGGCTGCGTGTCATAGAACTGTACAGGCACGAACTTGGCGACCTTTCAAGGATCATCTCTCTTATCAAGGACAGGAATTACAGGTTCATAATCCTTATGGATGACCTGTCATTTGAAGACTCCGAGACCGAATACAAATACCTCAAGGCCGTGATCGAAGGAGGCCTTGAAAAGAAGCCGTCAAACGTGCTCATATATGCGACGAGCAACAGGCGGCATATCGTCAGGGAAAAATACTCCGACAGACAGGACGGTGATGATGATCTTCACACGAATGATACCGTACAGGAAAAACTGTCTCTGTCCTACAGGTTCGGAGTGTCGATCTATTTCGGACGCCCCGACAAGAAAGAGTTTGATGATATCGTAAGAGTCCTTGCCAAAAGGCAGGGAGTTACGATGAGCGAAGATGAACTGCTGCTTGAGGCAGGCCGGTGGGAACTGTCCCACGGAGGCAGATCGGGAAGATGTGCACAGCAGTTTATCGATCATCTGAAAGGCACACGCAGTTAGGGGAGGCTTACATGGCAACACGTGTATTTGCCGCGATCGATGTCGGCTCATATGAACTCGGGATGAAGATCTTCGAGTTTTCGAACAAGGGCGGTATGAAGGAAATAGACAGCATACGCCACTCGATAGAGCTTGGCACCGACACTTACCAGGACGGCATCATCGGTATGCATCATATGGATGAACTGTGTGATGTGCTGTCTGATTTTTCATCGATAATGAAGTCGTACAAGGTCGACGATTACAAGGCTTACGGAACGAGTGCTATAAGGGAGACCAAGAACACGGCGATACTGATCGAGCAGATCAAGCTGAGGACCGGGATCAAAGTTGACGTACTGTCCAACTCCGAGCAGAGGTTCCTTCATTACAAAGCGGCCGCGCTCAAAGGCCAGCGCTTTGACGAGTTCATAAGGGAAGGCTGCGCGATCGTTGACATCGGTGGCGGCAGCATCCAGATATCGCTGTTTGATAACGACTCGCTTGTGACCACGCAGAACATACGTCTCGGCGTTCTTCGCGCGATGGATATGCTCGCTGCATTAAAGCCCCGGACGCGTGATGTTGAGGGCATATTAAAAGAGCTTATCGACAACCAGCTACAGGTTTTCAAAAAACTGTATCTCAAGGGCCGGACAATCAGAAACCTCATACTGATCGACGACTACGTATCCGTTATGCTCTACCATCTCGGTTCGAAGAACAGATCGTTTACGGCCGACTCATTCCGGAAACTGTGCGATGAGCTTCGCACCATGTCGGTCGGGGATATCGCAAAGAAGTACGGCATCAACGAAGAGACGGCACCGCTCCTTCTTCCCGCGGTTTCGATCGTATCCCGCGTTATCAAGATCACGAAGGCTGAGAACATCTGGTCTCCGGGCGTGTCGCTGTGCGACGGTATGGCATATGAATACGCGGAAAAGGAGAAGCTCGTACACCTGCACCATGATTTTGAAAACGACATCATCGCTTGCGCGAAAGTCATTTCCAAGAGGTACCAGGGCAACGAGGCAAGAAACGAACTCATAGAAAAAGTCGCGATAGATCTGTTTGACGCCACCCGCAAGATACACGGCATGGGAAGGAGAGATAAGCTGCTGCTTCGTATCACGTCGCTTTTGTCCGACTGCGGAAGGTATGTTTCGATAGAAGCAGGAGCGGAATGCGGATACGACATCATAATGGCGACCGAGATCATCGGACTGTCGCATGCCGAACGCGAGATCGTTGCGAACATAGTAAGATTCAACAAAATGCCTTTTAAATACTATGAAGAGCTTGCTTCGGATTCGCTGATAGAAAGATCGAGTTATCTGAAGATCGCAAAACTGTCCGCACTTTTCAGGATCGCGGACGGCATATGCAGGAGTTACCGAACGAAGGTCAACGATGTGCGCTTTGCGATCAAGGGCGGAGAGCTTGTCATAAGTGTTTACACGGTGGATGATATAGACCTTGAGCAGGGATTTTTCTTCAGGAAGGCATCGCTCTTTGAGGAAGTGTTCTCGATAAGACCGGTGCTAAGGTACAAGAGGAGGTAAGCCTTTAATGAGCAGATTTGACGACAAGTCATATTATGTAAACCGAGAACTGTCCTGGCTGATGTTTGACGAAAGAGTGCTGGGAGAGGCGACGGATACAGGCAATCCGCTGATGGAGAGGCTGAAGTTCCTGTCGATCACGGCGTCAAACCTTGATGAATTTTTTATGGTAAGGGTCGCATCCCTCATCGACATGCAGCATGCCGGATACAACAAGAAGGACATCGCGGGCATGACGACGGATGAGCAGCTTGCAGCGATAAGCGCCAAGACGCACGAACTTGTCGATACGCAGTATTTCGTGCTGATGCGCACGCTCCTTCCTCTCATGGAAGTGGAGGGGATCAGGCTTCTTACACGACATGAGGAGCTTAGTGAACTCGAGTGCGAGTTTGTAGACAGATATTTTGAGGAGGAAGTGTATCCGGTACTGACTCCCATGGCGGTCGATTCATCAAGACCGTTCCCGCTCGTTCGTAACCAGACGCTCAACATCGGAGCCCTTATCGGAAAAAAAGGTGAAGAGTCCCGTGATTTTGCAACCGTTCAGGTGCCCGGAGGACTTGACCGTATCGTTGAGATACCGTCCGAGAACGGGAGGACGTTCATACTTCTCGAGGAAGTCATCGAGCGCAACATGCAAAAGCTCTTCCTCAACTATGACGTCTTCTGCGCGTACCCATACAGGATAATGAGAAATGCCGATCTGACGATCGATGAGGAAGAGGCGGCCGATCTTCTCAAAGAGATCGAAAAGCAGATCAAGCGCCGCCAGTGGGGTGAAGTCATAAGGCTTGAGGTTGCGCATGACATCGATCCGGGACTGATGGAGATATTAAAGAAGGAACTGTCCGTACGCGAGGACAGCATCTACAGGATCCCCGGTCCTATCGATCTTACTTTCCTGATGAAGATGTACTTACTTCCGGGATTTGACGAGTTAAAGCGCAAGCCCCATGTGCCTGCGCCGGTCAGCGAGATCAATGACGGTGACGATATATTTGAAGCGATAAGATCGCATGACATTCTCATGCATCATCCGTACCAGACTTTCGACCCGGTCATCGGGTTCGTAAAGAGCGCGGCCAAGGATCCGGATGTTCTTGCTATCAAGCAGACGCTCTACCGCGTCAGCGGTAATTCGCCGATCATCGCGGCGCTTGCCGAGGCTGCCGAAAACGGCAAGCAGGTAACAGTGCTCGTTGAGCTTAAAGCCCGTTTTGACGAAGAGCATAACATTGTCTGGGCCAGGAAACTTGAAAAATCAGGGTGCCATGTCATATACGGACTTGTGGGACTGAAGACCCACTGCAAGATAACGCTTGTTGTACGCCGCGAGGAAGACGGCATTCGCAGATACGTGCACCTGGGTACCGGAAACTACAACGATTCGACAGCCAAGCTTTACACCGATCTCGGGCTTCTGACATGCGCCGAGCAGATAGGTGAGGATGCGACTGCCGTGTTCAACATGCTCAGCGGTTATTCGGAGCCGCTTTACTGGAACAGATTATCTCTCGCACCGCTCTGGCTCAAGGACAGGTTCCTCCATCTGATAGAACGGGAGGAAAAAAATGCTCTTGAAGGAAAACGCAGCCATATCGTTGCAAAAGTAAATTCGATCTGCGACAGGGAAGTTATAATGGCACTATATTCAGCATCATGTGCGGGTGTTAAGATAGATCTGATCGTTCGCGGAATCTGCTGCCTTAAGCCCGGAATAAAAGGGATATCCGAAAACATAACGGTAAGGTCGATCGTGGGTGATTTTCTCGAACACAGCAGGATATTTTATTTCGAGAATGCCGGAAACAGTGAAGTTTACTGCGGATCGAGCGACTGGATGCCAAGGAACTTACAGCGCCGTGTCGAGATCATGTTCCCGATACTTGACGAGAAGCTGAGTAAGAGAGTAATTTATATACTCGAGACACTTCTTGCCGACACGGTTAAGGCCAGGATCGAACTGCCCGACGGAACA
>JAFRIL010000222.1 GCA_017432845.1 Lachnospiraceae bacterium
AAAATGATTTTTTTCATATTACGTATCCCAATCCTTTCTAAACCGTACCGTGCTTTCTGGCGGGTCTGTCCTCCCGTTTTGTATAAAGCATCTCAAATGCCGAGATGACATATTTTCTTGTCTGGGGTGCTGCGATCACCTGATCGACATATCCGCGTCTTGCGGCAGACTCAATGCTGTTCTGAAGTTTATCGAACTGCTTGGCACCATTTTTGATCTCTTCTTCACTCTTGCCGTCATAAATGACTTTTGCTGCAAGGTCAGACTCCATCATACCGATCTTGGCGCTGTCCCAGGCGATCGTCATATCGCATCCGAGAGCCTTGGAGTTCATGATAATGCCGGCGCTACCGAATGCCTTTCCGATAATAACATTAACCTTGGGTACGGTTGCATCTGCAAACGCAAATGAAAGCTTGCTGGCTGCTCTTACCATACTCTTTTCATTGCACATATCTGCTTCAAAACCGTTTACATTTGTAAGTGTGAGAACAGGAATATCGAACGAATCACAAAGGTTCACAAAATCAGCGGCCTTAACCGCAGCCTTTGCCGTAAGATGCGGCTCGGATTCCCATGTCTTGTTGCCTTCATCATCATATGATTCGCTTCTGTTTGCGACACATCCGATGGTCTGGCCGTTGAGACGGATAAAACCGGTCGTGATCTCTTTTGCATAACCGGGTCTTACTTCATAATAAGAATTGTCATCGCCTATCATCGAAAGAGCGATAGCTGTGTCAGTTGTACAGCCGGCGATGTCATCGGTTGTCCGGTTAAGATCATCCGTGCAGTCGCTGATCGCACCAAGTTCATCGTTGTTTGAAGGAAGAAGAGAAACGAAGCTTCTGATCTCCCCGTATATTTCAGCTTCACTTGCAACAACATCAACGTTACCGGCCTCATCCGACTGGAATGCGGCAGCGGCCGTATCGCATTTTTCCTCATAGTTTCCGGAAAGTGCATTGGGAGAATTAACAAAAAGCTTAGCCGCTTTATCCTCCATGAATGTGATATCGGAAAGACCGGCGATCATTGACAGTCCTCCGCCGCATTTTCCGAATACCGCAGAAATCTGAAGTATCACACCGCTGGCCATTGTCATGGCCTTGTAGATGCTTCCGAATGCAGCAAGTGCATCGGTTGATTCATTAAGGCGAAGACCTGCCGAATCAAGAAGACCGATAACAGGTGCTCCGACCTTGAGCGCAAGATCGTATAATGACACGATCTTCTTCGCATGCATCTCGCCGATGGAACCGCCGAGCACGTCAGGATCCTGGCTGTAAACATAAACGAGCTTGCCGTCTATTGTGCCATAGCCAGTAACTACGCCATCAGCAACTGCTTCCTTCGGTTCCATGTTAAAATCGGTGCTTCGAGCCGAAACTTGTGCGCCGATCTCAACGAAACTGTTTTCATCAAGCAAACCGGCTATACGTTTGCCTGCAAGTGAAGAATTACTCATTGCAAAACCTCCATATGAAAATTAATATATCCCATAAAAAGACACTTTCCATATTTTAACACAGTAGATTTAATTTTCAAAGATAAAAAATAGGGAAAAATAAAGAAATAACAAATAAGAAAAGGACCCGAAGGTCCTTGTATCATATATCGAGTTTTAGCTGTATCTCTTCCGCCGCTTCTTTTTTGAACTCTTCGAGCCTGTCGGGTGCGATGTCGGGAAGATCATCTATCGACTTGACACCGAATGAACGGAGAAACTGTTCTGTCGTGCCGAACAAGAGAGGTCGGCCAGGCGCGTTCAGCCTTCCGAGCTCCGTGATCAGTCCGTACTCAAGAAGCTTGTTTATCGGATGGTCACAGGATACTCCTCTTATCTTTTCGACCTCCGCCCTTGTCACGGGCTGTTTATATGCGATGATCGAGAGAGTCTCAAGTGCTGTGTCGGACAGATGCATGTTCTTCGGGATCTTTGCAACACTTATGAGATACTCATACATCTCGGTCTTGGAACACATCTGAACACTGTCATCAAGCTCCACTATGGTTATCCCGAAGTCCTTGTTCCTCTCATACTTTTCTTTCATCTTACCGATGATGGCACGTGTTTCGTCCTCATCGTATCCTATCGCTTCGGAAAGCTTTTTGATCTCTACAGAGTCTCCCATCGCAAACAGTATCGCCGATATCGCTGCTTCGGGATGATCCGCTTTCTTAACCTCTTTGGTCTCTTCCTTGACAGGCTCTTTGATGTCAAGATCTTCGATATTCTCTTTTAATGATTCTTCAAAATCTTTCTTCATAAATTATCTGTCGGTACATCTTCTTGCCTATGCGGCAAGTGAAGTTATCATGATGTCATCGAAAAGATTGTCCTGTACGATGCGTATCTTACCTGTCTTCATCATCTCCAGTATGACAAGGAACGTGACTACGATCTCCATCTTGGTCGGTTGCGCCTCAAGAAGTGCAACGAATGAAAACTTCTTGTGGGTCCTTACATACATCTCGATGTACAGCTGCTTTTCCTCAAGATTGATCTCATCCTTTTCGATATTTCCGAAATTGCTTCTTATAGGATCGATCCTGTCCTTCTGGCGTCTTACGACAGACTTGAATATCTGGTTAAGTCTTGCCAGGTCAACATCCCCGACAAGCTTTTCATAGTCGATCGGCTCAACGTATTCCATGACCTCCTTGGGAAGCGTCGCAGACTTGTATACGTTCCTTACCGCATCGATCTGCCTGTCCTTAAGCTCGAACGACATATACTTGTACATCTTGTATTCAATGAGCTTTTCAACAAGTTCCGCTCTCGGATCTTCCTCTTCACCTTCCTCATTGACTTCTGCGGGAAGAAGCATTCTGGCCTTAATATCAAGAAGTGTTGCCGCCATTACGAGAAACTCGCTCATCACATTAAGATCCTCGATCTCCATCTGCTTCAGATAATCGAGATACTGGTCCGTGATAAGAGCAATGGGGATATCATAAATATCCACTTTGTTCTTGTCGATAAGATGAAGCAGCAGGTCAAGGGGACCTTCGAATTTTTCAAGCTTTACGGTTATTGCCATATTCTCATCCTTTATTATTGCCTTCTATATTGATACAGACTATCTCTGCTTTATTGAATATCCTTACCGGTATCGAATGCCATCCGATGCCCCGGCCGACTATCATGACCGTGCCGTCCTTTTCGAACCTTCCGGCATAATACTTCGGGAACAACTTAAGCTGCGGTGAGATGACTCCGCCAAGTCCGGGTATGACCACTATTCCGCCATGCAGATGTCCCGACAGGACCAGATCCGGATGAAACTTCACATAGTCATCAAAGTACACGGGATCATGAGCCAACAGTATGTTGAATCTGTTTTTATCAACCTCACCGAATGTATACGTAAGGATCCCATCCGGAAGATATGATGTCACGGCACGCCTGTAGTTCTCTATCGAAACATTGAATCCGTATATACCGATCTTACCGTCTTGTGTCGAAGTACAATCATTCGATAAAAAACTGATCCCAAGATCCTTTACATATCCTGCAAGTTCTTCAAACTTGCCGGGAAAACGCTCAGGCTCCGCCATATAACGCTGCTCATGATTGCCAAGCCCGTAATATACCGTAAAACGCTCGGAAAGATCCTTAAGGAATTCGAATGCAACCCTCGAACTGCTCTTGGGTTCCATATAACTTGTGATCATATCACCTGACAGTATGACAAAATCAGGCCCAAGAGCTTCAATGGAATCAAGAAGCTTTTTGTTATGATCATGCGTCACATCGGTATCATGAAGATCGGACAGCATCACAAACCTTACGTTTCCGATGTCCTTACCGGTACGGATCAGATATTCAACTGTCGTATATCCGCTGCTCTGTACATATACGAATATGATCAGCGCCAGTACGAGCACGGCTGTGATAACATATATCAAGCGCAGGCCTGTTCCTTTGCAATATTTAGTGACCGGCACTCCGGCTCATACAACATATGGTATTATAACATGATGATCGTGGAAAAAAAAGGATAAATTTAAAATCACGGAACGGATATTGAAAAGCAACAATTAACCCCCGGCAATACCGGGGGTAATGATCAATTATACTTTCTTTTTCTGGCAGCTTCAGATTTCTTCTTGCGCTTTACACTGGGCTTCTCGTAATGCTCGCGCTTTCTGATCTCCTGCTGAATACCGGCCTTGGCACAGCTTCTTTTGAAGCGGCGCAGCGCGCTGTCAAGACTTTCATTCTCTTTTACGATAACTTCTGCCATTTCCAAACCTCCCCTCAAGTCATAGATTGTGCAGACCCGAAGGCTTTCTTAATTCGCACTAGGCGT
>JAFRIL010000223.1 GCA_017432845.1 Lachnospiraceae bacterium
AACCTCGCTGTTATCAGCTTCGGATGAAGATGAGTTCTCGCTTGACACCTCGCTTACCTCTGATCCGCCTTCACCGCCGGAGCTTTCCGAAGACGCTTCCGAGGAAGTCTCGGTTGCAGGTGCAGGGGATGCCTCTCCTTCACCTTCCTCGGCAAATACAGTAACCGGTGCGCTTGTAGCTGCTATCATAGTAGCAAGACCGATCGTTATTGCACGCAATACTTTGTCATTTCCCATGTTTTTTCTCATAGATCATTACCTCCTGAACCCTGACAAAAAACCGATTATAATCTCATTATTTGTATCAATGATATCGTCATTATTATTACTTCTCTTAACTATAAAGACGCCGGATCGATCGAAAAAGGTTCGAAAAAACCCCATCATCCATACGGATAGTGGGGGTTTGTGATTTTCGCATATATGTGCCGTCAGGCAGGGCGTGATCACTCGTCCGCGATGTGCCTGAACAGGTACTGAAGTACCTCCGGTGTGAACTGTCTGGCGTGTATTCCCACCGTATATGTGCCGTCATCATTCTTGACCTGGCGGTTGACATCCGCATACATTATCAGGGTGCTTGCCACGATGATAATATCCTTGCCGACGATCTCCGGTGTGTCCTCCGGCATGATAAGGCCCATGCCGAGCGGGCTGACGTTCTTGGTCTCCACGAAGAATTTCTGGGCCGTATCGCATATAACAACGACACCCTTTGCCGAATAATCAACTCTCGAGATGTTACGACGTTCTCTCATTTGTATACCTCCTATCTTGCTTCGCGGGTCGTCATTAGGGCTCCGTCACCTGCTTCGCAAGTGACACCTCATGACAGCTTCCATATATCCCTGTTATACTCTTCTATCGTACGGTCGGATGAGAAGAATCCGGCCTGCGCGATGTTAACGAGCATCTTTTTGCCCCATGACCGCCGGTCCTCGTAGTCCGAAAAGGCCCTATCCTTCACACTGATGTATTCTTCAAGGTCGAGAAGGGTCATGAACCAGTCCTTGTTAAGCAGTTCGTCCTGCAGCCTCTTCAGATTTTCCTTGTGGCCGATGGCGAGCATCTTCTTATCGGTGATAAAATCAACCGCTTCCTTTATCACCTTGCTCTTTTTGTAATAATCCTTCGAAACGTATTCGCTCTTTTCATACAGTTTGATGACCGTATCCGAGTCCTTGCCGAACACGTAGATGTTGTCATCGCCGACCAGATCGTGGATCTCAACGTTTGCGCCGTCCATCGTACCAAGCGTAACTGCTCCGTTTAACATGAACTTCATGTTGCCGGTGCCGGATGCCTCCTTAGAGGCAAGCGAGATCTGCTCGGAAATATCGCATGCGGGGATCAGATGCTCAGCATAGGTAACGTTGTAGTTTTCAACCATAACGACCTTCATGTAGTCCTTCACATCCGCATCGTTGTTGATCAGCTCCTGCAGGCATAATAACAGATGGATAACATCCTGCGCTATAACATATGCGGGCGCCGCCTTTGCCCCGAAGATGAAAGTCATGGGACGGACGGGCTTTTTGCCGGCCTTGATCTCGAGATACTTATGGATTATATAAAGGGCGTTCATCTGCTGACGCTTGTACTCGTGCATACGCTTGATCTGGATATCGAATATAGAATCGCTGTCAAGCTCCACTCCTTCATGCTCTTTGATATAGGCACACAGTTCATCCTTCTTGTGCTGCTTGACCGCCATGATTTTCGCGGCAGCGTCGGTATCATCCTTAAATTCCATAAGGGCCGTAAGCTTTGATGCGTCCTTCTTCCAGGAATCTCCTATCATATCGGTGATAAGGCCGGCCAGCGCGGGATTGCAGCCCATGAGCCATCTTCTGAATGTGATGCCGTTCGTCTTATTGTTGAACTTCTCAGGATATATCTTATAGAAGTGGTTGAGCTCGGTATCCTTGAGTATCTGCGTATGGAGCGCTGCGACGCCGTTGACGGAAAATCCGTAGTGGATGTCGATGTGCGCCATGTGTACGCGCTTGTCCTTGTCGATGATCTGGACCTTCTTGTCCTTGTATTTGGCCTTAACCCTCTTATCAAGTTCTTTGATGATCGGAACGAGCTGTGGAACGACCTTTTCAAGGTACTCAAGCGGCCACTTCTCGAGCGCTTCCGCAAGTATCGTGTGGTTCGTGTACGCGCATGTCTTGGATACGACGTCGATCGCATCGTCCATTGACATCGCCTTTTCCTCGGTAAGGATCCTGATGAGCTCCGGGATCACCATGGTCGGGTGAGTGTCGTTTATCTGGATGACGGCGTGGTCGTACATCCTGTGCAGGTCGATCTGCTGCTCGTGAAGCTCACGGAGTATGAGCTGCGCGGCGTTGGATACCATGAAATACTGCTGGTATATGCGAAGAAGATTGCCATCCTCGTCCGAATCGTCGGGATAGAGGAAGAGCGTTAAGTTCTTGTCTATCGCGGTCTTGTCGAAGGTAATGCCTTTCTTTATTATCGACTCGTCTACGGATTCAAGATCAAAGAGGTGCAGCTTGTTCGTGCCTTCCTCATAACCGACGACATCGATATCATACAGAACGGATCTTACCTTCTTCTTGCCAAAGCATACCTCGAATGAAATATCGGTCTTGTTGAACCAAGACCTGTCGGCGATCCACTTGTCCGGAACCGCGGTCTGCAGCCTGTCGGAAAACTTCTGGCGGAACAACCCGAAGTGATAGTTAAGGCCTATGCCGTCGCCGGGAAGCCCGAGCGTTGCGATCGAATCGAGGAAGCATGCGGCCAGTCGCCCGAGTCCGCCGTTTCCGAGCGAAGGTTCCGGCTCGATCTCCTCAATGTCCGAAAGCTTCTTGCCGTAGCCGGCGAGGATCTCCTTAACCCTGTCGTATATCCCGAGGTTGATGAGATTGTTGGTCAAAAGCTTTCCGATCAGAAACTCCGCCGATATATAGTAGATCTTCTTGTTGCCGCTGATCTTCTTGGTCGATGCGCTAAGATCCTTGACGACATGCAACAGACAGTAATATGTCTCTTCATTTGTCAGGTCCTTAGGTTCTTTATTGTAATTGCGTCTTGCAACATCCGTAAGGGCCTTTTCCACTTCATTGCAGAATACCTGCTCCCTTATTCTTTCTATACCCATTGATACCGCTCCTTTGTTTGACAAATCATACCATACTAAATATAGTAGTTTCGAAAGGTTTGAAACGCAAGACCTTTTTGCAAAAATTGCAAAGGATAACACTGTTATTTATTGTAGAGGTACCCTTCCGTGGCTGATAACAGCGCTTTTACAAAAGCACTTCATAATTTCACGATGGATGCATCCTGCGGCGATGCGATACGGCATCTTACCGACAGGGGATACACATTTGACAAGATCAAAGAGGTGCAGCTTGTTCGTGCCTTCCTCATAACCGACGACATCGATATCATACAGAACGGATCTTACCTTCTTCTTGCCAAAGCATACCT
>JAFRIL010000224.1 GCA_017432845.1 Lachnospiraceae bacterium
GATATGTGGTAAAATATACAATGTATGTGCGCAAGTTTTGCAATACTCAAGAGGGCGGCAAATGGATAAGAGTATCTTATATCTTCAGGCAAATGAGAGGATAGCGGACAACCTGAAAGGCCGGTTTAACGACGAGGGGATAGAGTTCATCCATGCCTCGAACGCTGCGGAGGCCTTTGAACTTCTGAAGCAGAGGGAATTCTACCTGATGCTTTCCGACGGGTTCATACCGGATATGCGGGTCCATGATTTCGTCCAGAAATGTGCCTCGGAATATCCGGACATGATACTTGACGTATGTATGGATCTTACCGATCCGAAGTATGTTCCAATCATCGTCAATGAGGACTGCGTCAGGAAGGTGTTCCTGCCCCCATGGAATATCGAGGATATCGTTGAAGGCGTCAAGTCTTCGATCGATGAGGCATTCATACACAGGGACCTTTGTCCGCAGGATAAATGCCCTTGCCGACGATGAAAAGTCATTTGCCAAAACGATAGATAATCTGAAGACATCGCTCTTAAAGCAGCAGTACAGTTACAACAAGATCGCCCCCTTTTTCAACCGCGTTCTCGATGCGTTCATCAAGCGCAAGAACATGAGCAGGGGCTACAGTGATTTTGTCAAGAAAACATGCGACAAGATGCTGCGTCTCCAGACGACCGAGTATTTCAAAGTGTCCGAGCTTACCAGGATCATCTCGGCGAACGTGGAAGATGCCGTAAAGAATAATCCCGGGATCAGTTTAGACGGGGTTAAGAGTTGTCTGTACGGCGATGTTGCAAGAGCCTCGATGGCGGATCTTACGTTTTCACTCTGGGTCCTTGCGTATATTGAGGGATTAAAGTGCAGCAATGCATCCATGTCGGTCGACAGCAGGTTTGTTACGAGCAGAAAATGCGAATACAGCCTTACCGTCAAGGGCACAAAGAAAAAGGAACTGCCTGTTGAGATACAGGTTTATGTGGCCAATATTCTCGGAAATATCGTTGACGAGTACCAGAAATACGATACAGACGACGGGTGGACCTATGAATTGCGAATAGCTCTCTAGTCTGTTACAATTATAGTTTGAGGATCATTTATGAACTACGGTAGAAGAGGAATTAAAAAACGCCAGAGAGCGATGAACTCTCCGGTCACAAAGGTCGGGAAATTCTGTGGTGTGAGCCTGTTTGCGCTCGCTACTTTTTGTGCTGTCGTTGCTGCCGTTGTCGGACTGTGTGCCGGTATCGGCCTGTTCATGGGCGTTGTTGATACGGCTCCCGATATTTCGAATGTGGATGTTGCTCCCGCCGGTTATTCAACGACCGTGTATGACAACCAGGGCAATCAGATCACAAAACTGATCGCGGAAAACTCCAACCGCGTGTACGTCAAGCTCGACAAGATCCCGCTTGATATGCAGCATGCTTTTGTTGCGATAGAGGACGAGAGATTTTACACGCATAACGGTATCGATATAAAAGGTATCATGCGTGCCGGTGTCAAGGCCTTGAGCGGAAACCTGCATCAGGGTGCATCGACCATCACGCAGCAGCTTTTAAAGAACAACGTGTTCACTTCGTGGACCGAAGAAAGCAGCATGATCGACAAGTTCAAGCGTAAGTTCCAGGAGCAGTACTGTGCCATCCAGCTTGAGAAGCAGATGACCAAAGACGAGATACTCGAGAATTACCTGAACACCATAAACCTCGGACAGGGAACGCTCGGAGTACAGGCCGCTTCCCAGAGATACTTCGGTAAGAACGTATCGGACCTGAACATTTCGGAGAGTGCCGTGATCGCATGTATCACGCAGAACCCCTCCAAGTGGAATCCGATTTCGCACCCCGACAACAATGCAAAGAGGCGCGAGGAAGTCCTGACCAAGATGCGCGATCAGGGCTACATTACTCCCGCACAGTTTGATGAGGCTATGGCAGATGATGTGTATTCGCGCATCCAGGTCGTTAACGAGAAGGTTGAAAAGAAAACGATCTATACATATTTTGTCGATGAACTTACCGAACAGGTGTTAAAGGATCTTATCGAAAACCTCGGCTATTCGGATGCCCAGGCGTATAATGCGCTGTACAGCGGAGGACTTTCGATCTTCACGACGCAGGATCCCGAGATACAGAAGATATGCGATGAGGAGTTCGCGAACGAGGAGAACTATCCTCCGAAGACGAGATACTATCTCAAATACGAAGCTTCCTACCTTGATTCGGACAACGAAGCGGTCAATTATTCAACCCAGTATTTCGAACAGCATTTCAAGGAAAAGCGCGGAAAATCATTCAACTGCATATTTGATACGGAAGAGGAAGCACAGGAGGCGATAGATGAGTTCAAGGCCGATGTTGAGGCCGAAAAACCCGGAATGGAGTTCGTGACCGAATCCATCTCACTGACTCCGCAGCCCCAGGCAAGTGTGACGATCATCGAGCAGTCAACCGGCGAGGTCAAGGCTGTTGTCGGAGGAAGAGGTGCCAAGAAAGCAAGCCTTACTCTTAACCGTGCGACCGACACAAAGCGTCAGCCCGGATCATGCTTCAAGGTGCTCGCAGCGTATGCGCCCGCGCTTGACGCAGGGGGAAAATCACTTGCTTCGACCCAGGTCGACGAGCCATACAGTTACGCAAACGGAAGACCGGTCAAGAACTGGTACAGCGGATACAAGGGCATATGTACATACAGATACGGTATCGAGCAGTCGCTTAATATCGTTGCGGTCAAGACAATCACCGAGATTACTCCCCAGCTCGGATTCGATTATCTGCTCAATTTCGGATTTACGACGCTTGTTGACAGAAGGACGGAAAGAGACGGGAGCATATCTTCCGATATCACGCAGGCACTTGCGCTCGGAGGTCTTACCGACGGTATCACGAACATGGAGATGGCAGCCGCATTTGCCACGATCGCAAACGGCGGTGAGTATATCAAGCCCATGTTCTACACAAAGATCCTCGACCACGACGGAAACGTCCTGATAGATAATACACCCAAGACAAGACGTGTCCTTAAAGAGACTACGGCATTCCTTCTA
>JAFRIL010000225.1 GCA_017432845.1 Lachnospiraceae bacterium
AAGACTTCTTGCTTCGAAGTGCGTTACCATGGTTCAGGCAGTTCTTGAAGGCGCAGAGCCTGAGATCAACGATACCGAGCAGTACAACAACGGTAAGATCGTAGTTCCTTCATACCTTTGCGAGCCTGTTCCGGTTGACAAGGACAACTACAAAGATGTTATCATCGGCGGCGGTTACTACACAGAGGAGCAGCTTGCTGAATAATAACAGCACAGAACACATATTGAACAGGGCGGCGGCAGATGCCGCCCTGTTTTTAAAAATTATGGAAGGTGTTTAAGAAGGAGTAGAGCAGATGTCGGATTACATCTTGGAAATGGATCATATTACGAAGGAATTCTCCGGAGTAAAGGCTCTTGACGATGTTAATCTCAAAGTCAAGAAAGGAGAGATCCATGCTATTTGCGGAGAAAACGGTGCCGGCAAATCTACCTTGATGAATGTCTTATCAGGCGTATATCCTTATGGAACATACGACGGAGATATTATATACAAGGGAGAGCACTGTAAGTTTCATAGTCTCAGAGACTCAGAAGCAAAAGGTATCGTTATCATACATCAGGAACTGGCGCTTTCTCCGTTGCTTTCGGTAGCAGAGAACGTATTCATCGGTAACGAGCAGACGAGCAGCAAGGGAATCATCGACTGGACCAAGACAAGAAAGCATGCTCAGGAGATGCTCGCAAAGGTGGGACTTGAACATGAGGATGTCAATGTTCCCGTAAACACCCTCGGTGTCGGTAAACAGCAGCTTATCGAGATCGCCAAGGCTATGGCCAAGAAGGTTGAACTTCTGATACTTGACGAGCCCACGGCAGCACTTAATGATGAAGAGAGCCGTAAGCTTCTTGATATAATGCTTCAGCTCAAATCCCAGGGGATCACATGTATCATCATCTCACATAAGCTCAATGAGATAGAGTATGTTTCCGATTCGGTTACGATCATAAGAGACGGAAAAACGATAGAGACTCTTGTCAAAGGGGTGGATGATTACTCTGAAGACAGAGTTATCAAGGCCATGGTCGGCCGTGAAATGACAAACCGCTATCCCGTAAGGGAAGGCGTAGATATCGGAGACGTGATCTTCGAAGTAAAGAATTGGAATGTATTTCATCCTGACGACGAACATCGTCAGATGCTTAAAGATATAAACATCAAAGTCCGTGCGGGGGAGGTTGTAGGACTTGCAGGACTGATGGGAGCAGGCCGTACCGAACTTGCCATGAGTCTTTTCGGAAAAAGTTACGGACAGAAGATATCTGGTACGATATTCATCAACGGCAAGGAAGTACATCTTAAGACGGTCAAGGATGCCGTTAAGAACAAGCTTGCTTATATTTCCGAGGACAGAAAGACATATGGTCTTAACCTTATCGGAGATATCAAGGAGAATATGACTATAGCCGCAAGACCTTTCTTCTTCTCCAAGAGAGGTGTGATAAACGCAAACGATGAGATCGTTGCGGCACAGGATTACAGGAAAAGGATAAATGTTAAATCCAATTCCATCAATCAGGTGGTCGGCTCGCTTTCGGGCGGAAACCAGCAGAAGGTTGTAGTTTCAAAGTGGATGATGACTCAGCCGGATGTCCTGATCATGGATGAACCTACAAGAGGTATAGATGTAGGTGCCAAATATGAGATTTACTGCGTAATAAACGAACTTGCAAAGGCCGGCAAGGCCATAATCATCATCTCGTCGGAAATGCCTGAGATCATCGGTACATGTGACAGGTGCTACGTTATTAACGAAGGCGAAATAGCAGGGGAACTTAACAGGGAAGAATTCTCGCAGGAGAGGATCATGCAGCTTATCATGGCGCATATGAGAAAGGGAGAAGGAAATGGAAACTAAAGAAAAAAAATTAGTTAACATGGATCTGAAACAGTATGGAATGTTCCTGATCCTGATAGGTATTTTTATTCTGTTTACGATAACAACCGGCGGTGCAAATGCAAAGCCTGTTAATATCAACAACCTGATAATGCAGAACGGATATGTTGTTATCCTGGCAATAGGTATGCTGTTGTGCGTACTGACCGGTAACATCGACCTTGGCGTAGGATCTGTTGTTGCGGTAACGGGTTCGGTTGCCGGCATCATAATGATCGACTACAAAATGAACATGTGGGTTGCAATCCTTGCAGCTCTCGCGGTTGGAACACTGACCGGTCTGTTTGCCGGATTTTTTATCGCATATCTGGGCATACCGCCATTCGTCGTAACGCTGGCGACGATGCTTATGGGAAGAGGACTTACTTACACATTGCTTCAGGCACAAACAAAAGGTCCTTTTGATCAGTCTTATAATTTCATCGGAGCCGGATTCCTTCCTGTTGCCAAAGTCGGATTGCCGGCTTCCCTGGCAGGCATGCTAGGAGGAAAAGAGATCGACATTGTGAGTATCATCATAGCGATCGTCGCATCGGTAGCGCTCATATACTCAGAGTACAGGGATTTTTCCACAAAGAAGAAATATAATTTCGCAGTCAATCCCTTATGGCAGATCGTATTGAAGCTTGCAATAATGCTTTTCATCATCTGGTTCTTCTTTGTAAAACTTGCACTGAACAACGGTCTTCCTTTCGTGCTCCTGATTATGGTCATATTGATTGCGGTATACGGATTTATTACGAGTAAGACTGTCGCAGGTCGTCAGATATATGCTCTCGGTGGTAACAGAAAGGCAGCAAACCTTTCAGGTATTGATACGAATAAGGTTTTCTTCTGGGTATATGTCAACATGGGATTCCTTTCATCGATCGCCGGAATTGTGCTCGCAGCAAGAAACGGATCCGCTACACCTAAGGCAGGTGACGGTTTCGAAATGGATGCCATCGCATCATGTTACATCGGCGGAGCTGCGGTTGCCGGTGGTGCGGGAACAATAGTTGGTGCGGTTGTCGGTGCTTTCATTATGGGTATCCTTAACAACGGAATGTCGCTTATGGGATGGTCAACGGATATTCAGAAGATCGTTAAAGGTGTTGTTCTTCTCGCTGCCGTTACGCTTGATGTTCTTTCAAAGCGTAAGAAAGGCTGATAACCGGCAGGATACTCCCTACTCAGTTTTCATACAAGGCTGCGGTTTACCGCAGCCTTGTTGTTTATTTGCTGGTGCGATGTTAAAATCATTTC
>JAFRIL010000226.1 GCA_017432845.1 Lachnospiraceae bacterium
AACATCATCAACAACCTGATGGCCGATGATGCTGCGGATCTTATGGAAGAGATGCCGGCGGGACTGGTCAAAAAACTTCTCGCCAACGCCGATCCCGAAGCGCGGCGCGATATCAACCATCTGCTCCGTTATCCGGAGGATTCTGCCGGAAGCCTTATGACGGTCGAGCTTGTCGATCTGAAGGAAAATCTCACCGTTCAGGAATGCATAGACAGGATCAGACGTATCGGCGTGGATAAGGAGACGATCGATACGTGTTATGTGCTCGATCTCGGAAGACATCTTCTCGGTACCGTTTCACTCCGGGATCTTCTTCTTAATCCGCCTGATGAACACGTCTCCGAGTTTATGAACGATAATGTGATCTCGACAAATACCATGACCGACCAGGAAGAGGTCGCAAGGATGTTCCAGAAATACGACCTTACCACAATGCCGGTCGTTGACAATGAAGGACGTCTCGTCGGTATCATCACCATCGATGACGTAGTCGATATCCTGCAGGAAGAGGTTACGGAGGATATCGAAAAGATGGCAGCTATCCTGCCTACCGATAAACCGTACATGAAGACCGACACGTTCGAGACATGGAAGAAGAGGATACCATGGCTACTTCTTCTCATGATCAGTGCGACCGTAACGGGAAAGATAATCACTCATTATGAGAATGCTCTCGGAGCGTATGTGGTCCTGACAAGCTTCATCCCGATGCTCATGGACACGGGAGGAAACGCAGGCGGACAGGCAAGCGTTACGATCATCCGTGGACTGTCGCTTGATGAGATCGAGTGGGGTGATATTTTTAAGGTCATCTGGAAGGAGATACGCGTATCCGTGGCATGCGGCATCACTCTGGCGGTCGCGGGATTCGCCAAGATCATGCTGTTCGATCACGTTCCGATGATAGTTGCCCTTGTGGTGTGCCTGACACTGGTAGTTACCGTGTTCTTTGCCAAGATAGTGGGTTGCTCGCTTCCCATGATAGCGCAGAAGATCGGATTTGACCCTGCGGTCATGGCATCGCCTTTTATCACGACTATCGTGGATGCGCTGTCGCTTCTTATCTACTTCCAGTTTGCGACCCATATCTTAGGGATATAATAATGAGACTTGGGGACGGTCCTTTTTGTTTCAATTGGAGATAATATGATAAAAAAAAGAGAAGACATAAGAAATATAGCGATCATCGCTCATGTCGATCACGGCAAGACGACGCTCGTTGACGAGCTGCTCAAGCAAAGCGGTGTATTTCGCGAAAATCAGGAAGTCGCAGAACGTGTCATGGATTCGAATGACATCGAAAGAGAGCGCGGGATCACGATACTGTCCAAGAATACGGCGGTATCTTACAAGGATGTTAAGATCAACATAGTTGATACACCGGGACATGCGGACTTCGGAGGAGAAGTTGAACGTGTGCTCAAGATGGTCGACGGAGCAGTCCTTGTTGTCGATGCGTTTGAGGGTGTAATGCCCCAGACCAAGTTCGTGCTCAAAAAGGCCATGACTTTAAAACTTCCGGTACTTGTGTGCGTCAACAAGGTAGACCGTCCCGAGGCCAGATGCGATGAGGTCGTTGATGAGGTACTTGAGCTGTTTATGGATCTTGATGCAAGTGATGAGCAGCTTGACTGTCCGTTTATTTACGCATCCGCAAAGAACGGGATGAGCGGGACTGCGCCAGATAAGCTTGAGAAGACGATGATCCCTCTTTTCGAGGCGATCGTTGATTATATACCCGCTCCCGAAGGCGATCCCGATGAGGGAACACAGGTGCTGATCTCGACGATAGATTATAACGAATACGTCGGCAGGATCGGTGTCGGCAAGGTAAGTAACGGGTCCATAAAGATCAACCAGGATGTTGTGATAGTCAACCATCATGAGCCCGATAAACAGAAGAAGGTCAGGGTGTCTGCACTGTACGAGTATGACGGCCTGAACAAAGTGAACGTCAAGGAGGCAACGGTAGGTTCGATAGTTGCCGTATCGGGTATAAGCGACATTCATATCGGAGATACGATCTGCGATCCCGAAAAGGTGGAACCGATACCTTTCCAGAAGATATCGGAGCCTACGATATCGATGAACTTCATGGTGAACGATTCACCGCTTGCCGGACAGGAAGGAAAGTTCGTCACCTCAAGGCATATAAGGGAGAGACTCTTTAAAGAACTTAACACGGATGTATCGCTTCGTGTTGAGGAGACAGAGTCTACCGATTCGTTCAAGGTATCCGGCAGAGGTGAGCTTCATCTGTCAGTCCTTATCGAGAACATGCGCCGTGAAGGATATGAATTTGCGGTCAGCAAGGCCGAAGTGCTGTACAGAAACGATTCCAAGGGCAGAAAATGCGAGCCCATGGAGATCGCGTATATAGACGTTCCGGAGGATCTTGCGGGATCCGTCATAGAAAAGCTCGGGTCAAGAAAAGGTGAACTTCAGAATATGATGCCGATCACGGGAGGATATACGAGACTGGAATTTTCGATACCCGCCAGAGGCCTGATCGGTTATCGCGGAGAGTTTTTGACAGACACGAAGGGTGAGGGCATCATAAACACCGTATTCGACGAATATGCGCCTTACAAGGGCGACATACAGTTCAGACATCAGGGAAGCATTATCGCTTTCGAGACGGGCGAATCCGTAACCTACGGACTGTACCAGGCTCAGGAAAGAGGAACGCTCTTTATAGGACCGGGAGAAAAGGTATACGCCGGTATGGTCATAGGCCAGACCGGTAAGACGGAGGATGTTGAGATCAACGTGTGCAAGAGCAAGCATCTGACCAACACGAGATCTTCCGGTGCCGATGAAGCACTTCGCCTGACACCTCCCAAGATACTGTCACTTGAGCAGGCACTTGAGTTCATCGATACGGATGAACTGTTGGAGATCACTCCCGAGACACTTCGCATACGTAAGAAGATACTTGATCCGACGCTTCGAAAACGTGCGGCGTTCGCGCAGAAGAAAGATCAATAAAATAAAGACATTTTTCTGTCAATTATGTATAATGTAGGGTGGGGTTCATAAAAAGGAGAAGATATGTTTGCGAATATTTTTGGCAGTTATCTGGTCAGGAAGAACATCATTACCGATGATGAGTTTCTGACGATCAAGATGGAGATCGACAGGACAAGGGTCAAGCTCGGACTTATCGCGGTTTCCGAGAAGCTGATGACCGAGGAGCAGGCTGAAGAAGTTAACATGAAGCAACAGCTCATGGACAAGAAGTTCGGTGATATCGCCATCTCTCTCGGTTACCTTACAGATGCCCAGGTGGACAGGCTCTTGAGCCTTCAGGGCAATGAATACATGAGATTCTGCCAGAGCGCCGTTGACAGGGATATCCTGACGCTCGAACAGATTGAAGGAGCGCTTGATTACTACAAGAAAGAGAATGGGTTTACATTCTCCGATATGGAGGATATCAAGTCCGGAGACGTCGACAGGATACTGCCGCTGTTCTTACCGGAGATACCGGACGGACCGTTCAAGGATCTTATGGCGCTTACGTTCAGATGCATCAATCGTCTTGCATCGGATGATATCTCGATAAAGAGAGGATATACCACACTTTCGTACCGCACGGGTGCCGTCGCCAGCCAGGAGATAATCGGCGACTATAACGTGACCACGGCGTTTTCCGGAGACGACAAGGGAATACTGGCGATAGCGGAAGCGTTTGCCAAGCAGTTCTTTGACGAAGTGGGAGTGGATGCGCTTGATTCGGTAGGTGAGTTCATCAATATATGTGACGGACTGTTCACCACCGCCAAGAGTGGAGAAGGCATGAACCTCAATCTCATGCCGCCGATGCTTTCCAAGGATCCGATGGAGATAAGCGGGTCGATGATAGTTGTTGTTCCGATCTTCATCAACCAGCAGCCGCTTGACTGGGTAGTAAGCCTTGGCAAGGTTACAAAGATCGAAGACAGTGAAGATTGAATATAAACGGAGGTAAATCTTATGTCGGTTTTTAAAGGAGCAGCCGTTGCAATATGCACACCTTTTCATGCAAACGGCGAGGTTGATTACGACAGGTTCAGACAGCAGATCGAGTATCAGATAGAGAACGGTACCGATGCTATCGTTGTATGCGGGACCACGGGAGAGGCATCCTGCCTGTCGCACGAGGAGCATCTTGAATGCATCAGATTCTGTGCCGGTGTTGTTGACCACAGGATCCCGGTGATCGCGGGAACGGGTTCCAACTGTACGGAGACAGCGATTTATCTGTCACAGGAAGCCGAGAAGTACGGCGTGGATGCACTTCTTGTAGTAACGCCTTATTACAACAAATCGACTCAGAAGGGTCTTATAGAACACTTTACGATGGTTGCCGAAAGTGTCAGCCTTCCGATCATTTTATACAATGTTCCGAGCAGAACAGGGTGCAATATAATGCCCCAGACAGCTGCAACACTTGTAGAGACCGTACCAAACATAGTCGGTATCAAGGAGGCGAGCGGCAACATATCCCAGATCGCCAAGCTGATGAGCATTTGTGGCGATAAGATAGAACTGTATTCCGGTAACGATGACCAGATCGTTCCTATCATGTCTCTCGGGGGAATAGGAGTCATCTCTGTTCTGTCCAATGTTGCTCCGAGAAAGACTCATGACATATGCCAGGCATTCTTTGATAACGATCCCGCTCTTGCAGCCAAGAGACAGCTTGATGCGATCCCTCTTTGCAATGCACTTTTCTGTGAGGTCAATCCCATACCTGTCAAGAAGGCAATGGAACTTCAGGGAAGAGACAGCGGCGTTCTTCGCCGTCCGCTTCGTGAGATGGAAGAGGAGAACGCAAACGTCCTTAAGAAAGCAATGGAAGAGTACGGGGTGCTGTAATGGTTTCCATGATCATGCACGGCTGCAACGGCCGTATGGGACAGATGATAGCAGATATCGTATCGGCGGATCCCGGCATAGAGATAGTTGCCGGAGTCGATATCAATACCGAGCAAAGGTCATCTTTTCCTGTAGTTGACAGTATAGATAAAGTAAGCACCAAAGCCGATGTCGTTGTTGACTTCGGACATTCATCGGCAGTTGATCACCTGATCGACTGGTGTGTTCAAAAGAAGATACCGCTTGTGGAATGCACAACGGGGCTGTCGGATGAGACGGTTTCAAAACTGTCTGATGCGGCAACTTCTGTTGCAATGTTCAAATCGGCTAACATGAGCCTCGGGATCAACATCATCCAGAAGGTCCTTACGGAAGTATCATCAAAGCTTGTGGACGCCGGATTTGATGTTGAGATAGTAGAAAAGCATCACAGGACCAAGCTGGACGCTCCTTCGGGAACGGCACTAGCGCTTGCGGATTCGGTAAATGACGGCCTTGCATCGCGTAAGGATTATGTCTTTGACAGGTCCGGCAGAAGGATGGTAAGACCCGATACCGAGATCGGTATCAGCGCCGTAAGGGGCGGAACTATCGTCGGTGACCATGACGTGATATTTGCTGGTCGTGATGAGGTCATAACGTTTTCGCACGTTGCATATTCAAGAGCCGTATTTGCAAAGGGTGCTGTCGAGGCGGCCAAGTTTCTTTCCGGTAAAGGACCCGGGATGTACTCGATGTCGGATGTTCTTGGATGAGGATTTAAATGGAATTTCGCCCGTGCATCGACATTCATAACGGAAAGGTCAAACAGATCGTAGGATCGTCTGTTACGGATTCATCCGACAAGGTGACGGAGAACTTTTCGACCGACAGTGGCGCTGCTTATTTTGCGAAGCTGTACAGGTCAAAGGATCTGCCCGGGGGACATGTGATAATCCTCGACAAAAAGGGCAGTCCGGCTTACGAATTATCGAAGCAGCAGGCTTTCGAGGCATTTGCCGCATACCCGGATCATCTCATGGCCGGCGGCGGGATAGATGATAAGTGCGCAAAAGAGTTCATCGATGCCGGTGCGAGTCATGTCATAGTAACGAGCTTCGTTTTTTCGGACGGAGTACTTAACATGGATAACCTTAAGGCGATAAGGGATGCCGTGGGGGCCCAAAGGCTGGTTCTGGATCTGAGCTGTAAGAAGACGGAGCACGGTTATCTTGTTGCCACGAACAGATGGCAGATGCTGACATCCGAAGAGGTGGATGAGGCGCTGTTTGAAAAGCTTTCCGCCTACTGTGATGAATTCCTGGTTCATGCCGTTGATATGGAAGGCCGATCACAGGGCATAGATGAAGATCTTATCAGAATACTTGCGTCTTCGCCAAAGAGCGTATGCTATGCGGGAGGCGTTTCGTCATATGAGGATATAAAACTCATCGGACAGATCGGAAAAGGTGCGGTCAATTTCACAGTCGGGTCAAAACTGGACATATTCGGGGGCGACCTTGGTTTGGAGGAGATAATCTCATGTACACGGTAATGATCATTGATGACAACAATACCGAACTTCTCGTGGCCAAGAAGGCTCTTGAGAAGATGTACAGGATCATCGACATCGATAATCCCAAAGCGGCATTACAGCGTCTTGCCAAGACGACCATAATGCCTGATTTTATCCTTCTTGATGTTGCGATGCCCGGAATTAACGGCTTTGATTTTATCATGCGCCTTAAGGCGAGCGATAAGACAAAGAGTATACCGGTCCTTTTCATCTCGGGTGATAAGGAGAATACGACCGAGATGGAGGCGTACAGACTCGGCGCCGTTGATTTTATACGTAAGCCCATAATACCCGATCTTCTTCGCAAACGCATGGAGCTTCAGGCCAGTGTTCTCGAGTACAAGACCCAGATGAACACATATAACTCCCAGCTCCAGCAGGCGGCAAGTTACCAGGCCAGAAATGCGATGAACCTGGAATACTTCATCATCGGTATCATCACCGACCTTATCTCCCAAAAAGATCCGTATACGGGAATGCATACGATATGCGTCAGCAGATACATGGAGATACTTCTCAGGGAGATGCTTCTGTCCGGCGTCAACTACGGTATAGATCCAAATGATTTTGAACTTATCCTCTTAAGTTCAAGGCTTCACGACATGGGTAAGATCGGTGTTCCGGATGCGGTACTTTCCAAGGTGGGTAAATACACGGACGAAGAGTTTGCGATGATGAAAAGTCATACGACCATGGCTGCATCGGCCATTCAGAAGTATGCGTATCTTCTTCCGAACAACAAGTTCTTATACTACACCTTCCAGATGGCCAAATACCATCATGAGAGGGTGGACGGAAACGGATATCCCGACAGGCTGTCGGGTGCCAACATCCCGATCCTTGCAAGGATACTGGCGGTTGCAGACGTTTACGACGGTCTGGTCGCCGAGAGGAGTTACAAGAAGGCCAAGACTCACGAGGAAGCATACAACATAATCACGCAGGGCGCGGGTGTTCAGTTCGACCCGCAGGTCGTTGCGGCATTCCAGCGAGTGCATATGGATATCCATGAGGCATCGATCAACATAGAGGCACAGATGCAGCAGAATATCGCGATGTCCCAGCAGATCATGAGCCAGCAGATGGCAAGCGCCAACAAGAGCCGTGAGAGTTCGCAGATGGATGAGGTGGCGCGCCAGGCCGAAGCAGTCAGACAGGATATCAAGAAAAGACTTATGGAAAAAGGTCAGCAGTAGGAACAATAAAAAGGAACCGCAAAACGGTTCCTTTTTCATAATCTCTATACACAGATGGGTCTGGGAGATTATAACTTTGTTACGTTTGTTGCCTGAGGGCCCTTTTCTCCGTTAACCACATCAAACTCAACCGAAGCGCCTTCGTCCAGCGACTTGAAGCCTTCCATGTTAAGTCCCGAGTAGTGCACGAATACGTCATTGCCCTGTTCGTCGCAGATGAATCCGTAACCCTTCTGGTTGTTAAACCACTTTACTGTACCTTTCATAACAGATACCTCCGAAAAAAATAAAAAAATGAAACAAGTGCATTGCGCACTATCGAAATACTAGCACATCGACTTTCAAAAGTAAATAAAAAAGTTTGAAAAAAGGCCTGTTTGATAGTAAAATTTGTTATGTATGCAGTAAGGGAGAATTCAAATGAAAAAAGTACTGAATTACATCTTTATAGACGGCCTGTCCGGAATGGCTCTGGGACTGTTTGCCACCCTGATCATCGGAACGATAATCAAACAGGTCGGATCGTATATTCCGGGTCCTGTAGGATCGTATCTTATCGTTACCGGGCAGATAGCCAGCAGTATCACAGGCGCAGGTATCGGCTGCGGTGTTGCGGTAAAGTTTAAGGAAAAGCCGCTGGTCATCTTTTCGGCCGCCGTATGCGGTATGATAGGCGCATTTGCGGCAAACATCATATCGGGTTTGCTCATCGTCGAGGGAGTGATTAATTACAAGGGCCCCGGCGAGCCGCTCGGAGCATATATCGCTGCACTTACGGGGATCACCGTAGGCCGCCTTGTTGCTGGAAAGACAAAGCTCGATATATTGGTCACGCCGTCGGTAACGATACTGTCCGGCGCATTTGCGGGAATACTTCTCGGGCCTCCGATATCCGGATTCATGACATGGCTCGGGAGCATCGTCAACTGGAGTACGGAAAGACAGCCATTCCTGATGGGTATACTCGTATCGGTCATTATGGGAATGGTGCTCACACTTCCGATAAGCTCCGCCGCGCTCGGCCTTATATTAAATCTTTCCGGACTGGCAGCCGGTGCCGCAACAGTCGGATGCTGTGCGAATATGATCGGGTTTGCCGTTGCGTCATTTCGTGAGAACGGCTGGGGAGGACTGTTTGCGCAGGGCATAGGAACGAGCATGCTCCAGGTTCCGAATATCATGAAGAAGCCGGTCATATGGCTTCCCGCGATAATCAGCTCCGCAATACTCGGACCCGTAGGAACGCTCGTATTTAAGATGACCAACAATGCAACGGGCTCCGGAATGGGAACAAGCGGACTGGTGGGACAGCTGATGACTTACCAGGACATGGCCGGATCGGCTTCGGCTTCATCGGTCATCATCAGGATACTCTTACTTCATTTTATCCTTCCCGCGATACTTTCATTCGGTATATCCGAATTCATGAGAAAGCGCGGATGGATCAAAACGGGAGACATGAAGCTTGATTTGGAATAAGTCAAAAAAGGAAAACGTCAAAAGAGCAGAGACGAAGAAGCTGACCACGGGGTATACCGTACTGCTGATCCCGAATTCTTCGGATGCCGCCCGTACGATCGAGTTATCGTTTGACAGGATACTTCAGATAATCACAGGCGCGATCGCAGTTGCGATGATAGTTATCAGCCTTGTCATCTCAATGATGGTCCATAATCACAAGCTGAAGAAGACGATCGAAGAGACCGGGGCGCAAATGACTGAGCTTACACAGACCAATTCGGAACTGGAAGATGAGATCGCATCGCTTAACGAGCAGATTGAGACCGACAGGGAAGTCTTTTCCAAGATCGAGGATACTATATCCAAGAAGGAGGAAGAGGTTGCCGCAAGTGCACAGGAAGCGGCGATCCCGACAGAGATACCGATAAAAAATGCCAATGCCGTACTTGTGGAAGACCCTTATGCCGACTCTGATGGCGGCGCGACGATGGGCCTGGTATTTTCCACCGTCAAGGGAGCATTTGTTGTTGCATCGGGTGACGGTGTTGCGATACACGTTGATTCGGATGATGAAAATCCGTACTACAGGCGAGGCATCGTTGTGGATCACGGTAACGGATATATCACGTATTACAGGCTGAACGGTGAAGTCTCCGTCGAAGAGGGAGCACATGTCCTGCGGGGAGACGTTATGGCGGTGCTTGATGACGACGGATATGTGGCATATGAGATCAAAAAGGACGGCAGTTTTGTCGATCCGACACAGCTTTTAAGCAAAGAAAAAAACTGATAAGAGGTATGACATGTTTTTCAGAGACGACAACAAAGTTAAGATCAGTCCGACATCGATAGCAACGTTTATCGGTTCGGATGCAAAGGTGGAAGGAACGCTCATCACCCGCTCTTCCGTAAGGATCGACGGAATAGTGGACGGAGGGGTCGTGGCAGATGGAACGGTCGTGGTCTCACAGACAGGACAGATCCTCGGTAATACGATCGCCGAGAACATTGTCGTGGCCGGAGTCGTGGAAGGAAACATCACTGTCAAGGACAGGACCAACATAGAACCTACCGGCGAAGTATACGGAGATATCAGTACAGCCCGCATCCTTATCGATGAGCAGTCGGTATTCCAGGGCAAGTGCAACATGAATGTTGATCGGACCAAGACGAAAAAGAGCCGGCTTAAGGTCAAGGAGATACCCGCCGAAGAGATGAAGGATACGGTGAAGGAAGTTCCCAAGGAAACGCCTAAGGAGCCTGTAAAGGAAACAAAGAAGGAAGCCGTCCCGGAAGAGAAAAAAGAAAAGGCAAATGAGCAGCAAAAATGACGATCTCTTAAAAAAGATAGAAGAGCTTACCGAGGCCAACAGATCGAAGAACGCATTTATCGCGAACATCTCACACGAGATCCGTACCCCGATGAATGCCATAAGCGGTTTTGCCGAACTGCTCCTGCAGCTGGACGCTTCGGAAGAAGTCAACGAGTATGCCGGCGAGATCAAGAGCGCATCTATAAATCTGCTGGCTATAATCAACGATCTTCTTGATATCTCGAAGATCGAAAGCGGCCGCATGGAACTCGTTCCGGTGCCGTACTTTCTGCACTATCTGTTTACCGATATCGAATCGGTTATGTCGATCCCCACGAAGAAGAAGGGGATAGAATTCCGTATCGATGCCAATCCCGAACTTCCGAGCCAGCTGTACGGCGATATAGTCAGGATCAGGCAGATCCTCACCAACATATGCAACAATGCCGTAAAGTTTACTAACGAAGGTTATGTACAGCTTTCGGCAACGTTTTCCGAGGGAGAAGATGCCGACAGTGTGATCCTTGAGTTTCAGATAAAAGATACGGGGATCGGGATCAGAAAAGATGACCTTGATCTTATATTCGACAAGTTCCGTCAGGTCGATATGCGCCTTAACAGAAATGTTGAGGGCAGCGGGCTGGGACTGTCCATATGCAAACAGCTTACATCGCTGATGAACGGAACGCTTACGGTTGACAGTGTATATGGCGAGGGGACAACATTTACGGTCAGGATCCCGCAGAAGGTTCTTGACCGGAACAAGCTTTCCAATTATCTCGTCCATCAGAAGCATGAGGAGAAGAAGCGGTCGGTATTTTACGCGCCTTCAGCCAGGGTGCTCGTTGTTGACGACAATCCGGTAAACTTAAAGATACTGCGCGGACTCCTGCTCCACTACGAGATAGATGCCGATGCGACTGACTCCGGAGAAGAAGCGGTCAAAATGTGCAACCTGCATTCGTATGATCTGGTTCTTATGGATCATATGATGCCGGGCATGAACGGAGAGGAAGCACTTAATGCCATAAGATCGATAGATGATCCTGAAAAGAGCAAAGTCCCAGTTATCGTTGTTACAGCCAATGCGATACGCGGGATGAGGGATGAGTTCTTAAGAAAAGGTTTTACCGACTATCTGAGCAAACCTGTTGAAACCCGGAAGCTTGAGCAGATGCTCAAAGATAATCTGTCCGAAAACCTTGTTGTATCTCTTGATGAAGATGAGAACGATCAACCCGAAGAACTTGATCTTGAGATTAAGGGAATAGATGTTGACACGGGTCTTGCCAAGACCGGCGGCATTGTAAGGGATTATCTGGATATACTGGATATCTTTGTGGAGTACGGACCCGACAAGGCGGACGAGATAGAGGCGCTTGCCACCGCCAAGGATTATGAGAACTATGTCATTGCTGTACATTCGCTGAAAAGTGTAGCAGCCAACATCGGAGCGCACCAGCTGTTTACGATGGCAAAGATCCATGAGTTTGCCGGCAAGGGCGGTAATACCGGATTTATCGAAGCCAACAGCAGCAAGCTTGTGTCTTTGTATCGCGAGATAATAAGCAATATCAAAAAGGCTCTTGAAGAGTTGAATAAGGAGCGGGATTAATGCCGGATCTGCGTGTGATAATAATCGATGATGACCGCGAAAAGCGTGAGATGGTCAGGAGCATGCTTCCTGACTACATCACATGCATTGTTGCAGGCTCCACCGAAGGTGCCCTTGACTACGTAAAAAGAGACGGCGAAGGCAATCTTCCCGATCTTGTCATACTAAACGGTGATGATCCCAGAAACTACGGACTCTATGCTTTTGACTGGATGATCAACAAATCCGGCGATCCGGATATCGCGATGATCCCGGTGATCGTTCTTACGTCCGATGAATTCTCCGACACAAGTCTTGAGTTCCTCGAGATAGGTGATGTCACCTTCTATGAGGGGGAAATAGATGAGAGCGATCTGTTCTCCAAGATTAACGAGGCAATAGAACAGGCGGAGTTTTCAGCGGAGCCTGTTACCGCGCCGTATGAGGAGACCAGGAATATCGACAGGCTCATGGGCCATTCGGTAAAGGTTCCCGGAGAAAATCAGCGTGCCGTAGTCATCGATATGGATACAAGATTTGACAGCCTTGAGGCTGCGCTCGAGCGTGGGCGGGCAAGAGTTGCCGAGATCAAAACACTGCTTGATGCAGCATCGCGCCTAAAGGCCGGAGATGATGATTTTCTCCCTCAGAGAAAGAAGCAACCTCCAAAGGCCGAAAAGAAGACAACTTCAAATGCAAAGTCATCCTTCCTGGATAAGGCCCGCAAAAAGCAGGACATGACGATCGAGAAACTTGAAGCGGATGCCGAAGCGGATGCGTT
>JAFRIL010000227.1 GCA_017432845.1 Lachnospiraceae bacterium
ACGCATCTTCTTCCACCGACCAGACAGAGCCGTGAATCTGCCTTTCCAGATCATGATAGCGGCTTCTTATTTCTGCTGACTGTGTACTCACATCTTTCAAATCCATATATCAACACCTCCATAAATTTCGAGTTGTCGCTCTGACATCTAAATCACTAACTCAACCCTATGACATCTAAGCGTAATGCCGCTTGACTTATCTCCACGCATAGTATGCGCATACATCACGCATAGTATCCGCATAACGAAAATGAGCATAGCCTATTCAGCTACGCTCATATTCATACTCAAACGCATATATCAGATATAATCGCGTTTTCCATATCGCCACATCATGAGTTCGACATGACGTGGTCTGATGGACCGTACCGTAGTCGAACTCATGTCCGAAAATGAAAACGTGAAGCTGTCATGCTTCACGACTTCGATAACATATTCAAGGCATATGGACACGTGCGTACTCGGTCTTGAGCTAATGAACCTTCCCGAGGTTTCGGATGAATACAATGAAATCCTGTACGACCGAATACCGACACTTCCGCAGTCGCTTTTCCGCGACTACGGCATCGTCATCCACATGCTTAGAAATATCGCACAAAGGATCCTGCGATAAGAGCCGTTTCGGTTATCCGTCGGCTTCACCGCTCAGTATCCCGATACCGTGTTCAAGTACCGGAAGAATATATTCCAGACACTCCCGGACCGCCTTTGGACTTCCCGGAAGATTGATGATTATCGATTTTCCTCTTATCACGCTGGCTGCGCGCGAGAGCATCGCTCTCGGAGTCAGGCTCAAACTGTACGCTCTTATTGCCTCGGATATGCCCGGGGCATTTCTGTGTCCGGCCCGAAGTGTTGCCTCCGGCATATGATCGCGGGGCGAAAATCCCGTGCCGCCTGTTGTGAACAAAACATCGGGCATCTTCTCATCCGATATGCGTACAAGTTCCTCATACGCCCTTTCCTCGTCATCGGGAATCAGGACGCTCTCTATGACATTATATCCGGCAGAACTTAATATATCCGCCATAAGCGGTCCGCTTTCATCTTCTCTTTCACCTGCAAACGATCTGTCGCTTGACGTTATGACGGCAGCGGTATGAACTCTTTTAAAATCATCTCCCATGCTCACGGTTCCGCCCTTTAACACCTTTGCAAACACGCCCTGTCGCGGCATTATACACTCGCCGGCAATCTTTGATATCTCGCATCCCGTATGGCACGTTTTCCCGATCTGCGTGATCTCGAGAACCGCGTCACCGGCAGTAAAACGCGTACCGATCGCAAGGCCCGGAAGGTCATAACCCGATACGAGGAGATTTTCGCCGAAGGCGCCCGGAGTGATGAGATCTTTTGCACCGCTCTTCGCACGAAATTCCTCAACCGCTTCATATGACAGGAGACTTACCTGTCGGGAAGAACCCGCATGCGCATCTTTCTCAAGTCCGTGATCTTCGATTATCCGGCATGTTCCGATATCTTCCTTGCGAACACCTTTTTTGCCGCTGATGCAGACGGCCATTATCTTACCCATTACCTTCTATCCCCCTATCTGAACCATTCTTCTTGTATCCGATCCGCTGTCGTTTCCGAAACTGTGTGCGGGCGGTTTGTATCCTACCGCCGACTCTATCGCGCGCCGTATCGTATCGTTATCCGCGCCGCTTCTAAGAAGCAGTCGCAGGTCCGTACCGTTCGAATATTGCAGACACGTTTTAAGGAAACCGTCGGCTGTCAGCCTGATCCTGTTGCACGTGTCGCAAAACTTTTGCGACATGGGACTGATGAATCCTATCCTCGTCCCGGATCCTTCCTGCCTGTAATACTTTGCCGGGCCGGAAGATAATCGTCCATCCGAAGGAGATTCCGAAGGAGTCAGTCCGAGGCGCTCTATTATCTCGTCCGAAGGTATCCCCGTATGAGCGCTCGCGCATCCGATCGGCATCAGTTCAATGAACCTTATATCAAAGCTCGACCTTCGAGCAAAATCACACAGCTCTTCTATCTCCCCGTCATTGACGCCTCTGATCGGGACACAGTTTAGTTTGACCGGAATTCCCGCATCCGCTGCGGCATCGATTCCCTCAAGGACTCTACCCAGTTCGTCTCTTCCGGTAAGTTCCTTGAACCTGGCCGCATCGAGAGTGTCGAGGCTGACGTTGACTCCGCGAAGTCCGGCTTCCTTTAGTGCTCTTGCATATTCCGAAAGCATGCAGCCGTTTGTTGTCATATAGACATCGCAAGGAAGCATATCGACAAGAGATACGACTCCTTTTCTCACAAGCGGTTCACCTCCGGTCAGGCGCATCTTTCCGATACCGAGACCCTTCATGATCCCGACAAGTCTTTGGATCTCCTCAAACGAGAGTACGTCCGTATGAAGAAGGTGCCGTATACCCTCTTCGGGCATGCAGTATTTGCACCTCAGATTACACTTGTCCGTGACGGACAGGCGGAGATATTCTATTTCGCGACCGCAACCGTCTGTCATTTCTACCTCCCGAACAGTCCGAGGCGTCTTGCTACCGACTGTTTCCTCTCATCCCTTGCATACCTTCTGCTGCTCCAGAAGTTCATGAGTACCAGTGTACACAGCGAAATGAACATTATGATGATGACCCACTTGTAGGCCATCTCGCGGTTTCCTCCCTGCATTGCGGAATACACCGCAGTAGACATCGTTCTTGTCTTACCCGGAAGATTTCCCGCGATCATAATTGTGGCTCCGAACTCGCCGAGCGCTCTTGCAAACGACAGTGTCGTTCCGGCAGCGATCCCCGGCCATGAAAGCGGGATCCACACCTTAAAGAATATGGCCCTGTCCGAAAAGCCGAGAGTCTTTGCGGCATCGATCAATTCGGTATCCATCTGCTCAAAAGCCCCCATGGTCGTTATATACATGATCGGGAACGACACGACTATCGCCGCGATAACCGCCCCCTGCCATGTGAATATCACATTAATGCCGACAGACGACAGAAAACTTCCGACAGCCGAATTCTTCCCGAATATGATCAGCAGGAAAAATCCCACCACCGTAGGCGGCAGAACCATCGGAAGAGACAGCAGTCCGTCGATCAAAAACCTGCATTTCTTCATAGGGTATACGAGTCTTGCAAACAGTATTCCCAAAAAGAATGTGAACACTGTCGAAACCGTCGCTGTCTTTAGTGATATCCACAGCGGGGAATAATCAAAATCCATACTTTTCAAACACCTTCATTGCTGTATCGCTCTTGAAAAACTCAAGAAGTTCCCTGGATGCTTCCGGATTCTTTGTGGACTTAACGATACCGACCGGATAGATGACCTTCCTGCATGATCCTTCGGGTGCAGCCGTTATTATCTTAACCTTGTCGGTAGTAAATGCATCTGTCTGATAGACCACGCCGCAGTCAACTTCTCCTTCTTCCACCCACGTCAGAACGGTACGTACATCGCTGCCGTAGTTTGCCTTACTCTTTACCTCATCAATTATCCCGAGCGAGGTGAACACTTCCTCGGCATACTGTCCCGCCGGTACGCTCTCCGGATCTCCGAGACCGATCATAGTCACTTTGTCCGTGGCAACATCTTCGAATGACGTTATGTCCATATCAGACGAAGCGGGAACTACAAGAACGATCTTGTTCTCGAGAAGCTCCGTTATGCTCCCGCTGTCCATCAGTCCCTCTCCGTTAAGCGCATCCATCTGCTTTGTCGATGCCGAAAAGAAAATGTCTGCAGGCGCTCCCTCTTCTATCTGTGTCTGAAGAGCACCGGAGCCGGCAAAAGAAAACGTAAGCTCCACACCGGGATGATCCTTTTCATACATCGCTTCAAGTTCGGTGCACACATCCGTTAACGATGCCGCGGCAAGTATGCTAATTGATGCCGGCTTATTCACGTTAACCGAAACACTGCACGCGCACAGGCAGGCAACACAAAGGGTTGCCGCCGTTATAACCTTTATTCTGTTTATCATAGTATTATTCATCTCTCAGATAGTGCCCGCTTTTTCCGCCACTCTTTTCCGAAAGGCTTACAGCGGATATCTCCATCGTCTTATCTATAGCCTTACACATATCGTATACAGTCAGAAGAGCCACGCTTACCCCGCAGAGCGCTTCCATCTCCGCGCCTGTTCTGTCATTTAGCTTTACTGTACATTCACACCTTATGCAGCCTTCCTCCGGGCAAATATCAAAATCGATACCCACCTTGGAAAGCTGAATCTGATGACAGAGCGGTATAAGCTCCGGCGTCTTCTTGGCAGCCATTATCCCCGCGATCCTTGCCGCGGCTAGTACGTCGCCCTTCGGCACCTTACCGTCTGCCACTGCACGCAAAGCCTCATTACTCATTCTGATAAGGCCGCTTGCTCTGGCATACCTTTCGGTTACATCCTTATCGGATATATCAACCATGACAGCGTTTCCCTTTTCGTTAATATGTGTAAGACCGTTCATTATACTATCCTCTTTTTACGGTTATTTACCAAATCCGCAGTTCGGGAAACGGCATATGTCGCAGTTCCTGCACATTCCGCCTTCCCCGTATAGGGCCAGATCCTTTGCGGTCAGTTCCTCTTTTGCCAGGATTCTCGGCAGCACAAGATCGAACACCGTCCTTTTTGCGTACATCACACAGCCGGGAAGTCCGACAACCGGAACACTCCTTCCGTCAAAATCCAGATATGCAAGAAGGAACATAGCACCCGGAAGCACAGGCGCACCGTACGATACGATCCTTGCTCCCGTATCCTTAATGGCTTTGGGCGTCCTGTCGTCGGGATCGACGCTCATACCTCCGCTGACAAGTATCATCCCGACACCGCTGCGCGCAAGATCCATGATCTCTTCTGTTATCGGTCCGGGATTATCCGGCAGTATCTTCTGTGATGTCACACTAACCCCGTACTCTTTAAGTTTGTCCTTTAATATCGGGCCGAACGCATCCTTTATCCTGCCTGAGGCCACTTCGCTTCCCGTTGTGACTATACCTGCGGTCTCTATCGCAAACGGAAGTATGGTCATAAGCGGCTCGTCTCCCGCGACACGTTTTGCCTCATCCATCGCCTCTTTTTCGATGACCAGCGGTATTATTCTTGTTCCCGCAACACACTCTCCCTCCTTGACAGGAAGATTGGCGTTAACCGTAGCTATCATCATCCGTCCGAGAGAATTCACCGCGCAAAGAGCATCGGTCCTGACCTTAAGAAGTCCGTCCTTTGCGGCCGTTATCGAGATCTTCCCTTCACTCGGATCCGAGGAGAGAAAATCATCCGATCCGCCCGTACATATATCGCGAAGTATCTTCGCCGCATCTTCTTCATGAAGCATGCCCTCGTGATTTTCCCAGATGTAGAGATTCTCCTTGCCTACCGACAGAAGAACGGGGATATCCCCCTCCGTAACTATATGTCCTTTCTTAAATACGGGGCCCTTTGTCTTGCCGGGGATTATCTGCGTTATATCATGGCACAGGACGTGCCCGACCGCGTCTTCGGTTCTGACCAGTTTCATTATCCGATTTCCTTTTTGAAATAGTTTTTAACGCATAAAAAAATCCCCTTCGCATCATCCGGAGCAAATACCGGAACGTTTACGCTTTGCGGGGATATACAGTCGGTTGCGATACATATGAGAGATTCTTTTTGACAGACGCTTTGATCACAGATCTCTTTGCGAATGACCTCCACCTTTGGATAGGCGGAATCCTTCAGTCCCTCGATGATGATGACATCGGGCGGATCTTCGGACGAACTCATCATCCGTATGAGAGCATCGGGATCCGTTTTCGATGCACACGAGTATGAATACCTTTTGTCTGAAAAAACTGCGGTACTCTTGGCACCCGCGCCTTTGAAGCGGTCCGTGTCGCTTCCCGGAAGATCCGAAAAAGCATCATGTCCGTCATGCTTTATCACGCCAACCGACATTCCGTCTTCTATGAACTCGTTAATGAGGCGTTCTATAAGCCCTGTCTTCCCGCTGTCGGAATATCCGCTAACGCAAAATACGAGCGGCTTTTGTGCCTCCCAACGTTCTTCACGTGTATTGATGTTCCTGACCGTCTTTTTGTCGAAGACGGTATTGTCCAGCGAGATGTATTTTGTCGCGATACGCGAAAAGATTTCGCGAAGTCTGTATTTCTTATGGGCTATCAGTTCTTCTATGACCGGAAGTGCGCTCTTTTTGTATATAGCGCACAGCGGATGGATATGATCCTCATCGGCGATCACATAACAGTCGTAATCCGATGAAATATATCCGGCCATGTACTCAACAAGCTTACTGCTTATAAACGGCATGTCCGCAGCACAAATGAAAACATACTCCTCCTTTGCGCTCAGAAGCACCTGCCTGATGCCTTCAATCGGACCTATATCGGCATGTTCATCATAGACCGTACGAAAACCGAGTTCTTCGTACGCTCTGTTGCCTCCTGCCGAAACAATGATCTCGGAAAAACTTCCGAGTTCCTTCGATATCCTGTTTATAATGCGTTCGTTCCCGATCCGGATAAGTGCTTTATCCGTTCCCATCCTGGAACTCTTTCCTCCGGCAAGTATACCTACCGATAGATCGTGCCTCATTTATATCTCATCCTTCTGATATTAACCGTATCACCGACCGAAATACCCGTTTCCGCCGGGATATCTATGTAGCAGTTGCATTTATCCATATTACCGAACACCGATGACATGTGCCTGTTGGCAGGAAGATATACCTTCCCCGATTCCTCGTATGCCCGGACCAGTCTTCTTGCCCCGCTCATCTTTTCATAAGGATCGCAAAGCACCGCTTTTCCGGTTACGGCATCAAGCTCGTTACAGCCTGTGATTTTCGCTGTAAGCGGTGGGAAATAAAGATCGAAATTGGCGATCGCGGCGTACGGATTGCCGGACAAGCTGAGTATGATCTTATCCTTATATACGCTTGCTATCGTCGGTGTTCCCGGCTGAATGTTGACACGCGTAAAGAGATGCTTAGCACCGATATCTGACAAAACAGCCGCAACAAGATCGCGTTTTCCGACACTGACACCGCCGGTCGTGATCACCACATCCGATATTTCCGCGGCTTTGATGATGTGATTTTGTATCTCTTCTGCATCGTCCTTACAGTCTTTGCTGTATGATACTTCAAATCCTTCGCTTTTGACAGCGGCGGCTATCATATATCTGATGTTTCCGTAAATGCTCCCCTCGGGAAGTTCTTTTCCGGGGGCGACAAGTTCGCTTCCCGTCGAAATGATCGCAACCTTTATCGGGCGCAACACCCTGACCTTATCAAGTCCGAGTGACGCGATAAGGCCTGTCTCGATCATCCCTATGCGCCTTCTTCCGGGAAGAACCTCAGAGCCTTTTTGTATCTCTTCTCCGACATGACAGTAATTCATGTACTGCCGTACGGATGCGAAAAGGCTGACTTCTTCTTCGCCAAGGTCGGTGTCTTCCTGCTTTACCACCGCATCATATCCGTCAGGTATCATGGCTCCCGTCATGATCCTGACGGCACTTCTGTCATCGCAGTTGCAGGATGCGCGGTCTCCGGCAAGAATTTCCGATACAACCTTAAGCTTTACCGGCTTATCCGCCGATGCGCCTTCGGTATCCTTTGCCCTTACGGCATAACCGTCCATGGCAGAGCGTGCAAACGCGGGGACGTTTACGTCGGCAACGATATCGTTTGCAAGAATATACCCGTAAGCCTCTTCGAGCGAGACCTCAATCTCATCGTCTATCCGGTTTGCGTTTGCGGCAATAATGCCGATAGCCTCTTCTATCTCCATGCTACACATTATAACATATCAGAACTTCACCATGGATTTACAGCCTTCAGGATTCAAAAATCTGCCCCGGGAGCTTTTTCTTTTCCTTCGCGGGAAATCCTTTATCAAACTCCTCAACCATAAATATCGAAAATGCGATCGTAAAAATGCTTATTGCGTTTTTGATCCTCAAAGCATCAATTCTTCTGTCCGCCTGAAACTTAAGCGTCGGCATGACACTCAATACCAGTAGTGTGGTTGACGACGGATATGATGCCTCGAGCCTTCCTTCAATAAGAACCGGTCTGTAATTGATCGGAACCATCTCAAACAGCACGTTCTATGTCCTTTATTAGTTTCGGAATATAGAACTTGTTGATTCTTACTGGGCCAACACCTTTTAATTCTTTGAGAAACAACAATTCCCGTAATTTTCTGCCACTATTACTCATAACTCACCAATTATCTATCTCGTTAATAGTATTGTTCAATATATCCGTAAGCCTTATCAAATACTTCTTGATCTTTAATCTTGTACTTGATCCATACTATACTAGGATTATACCAAAACAAAAGAATAAAGGATGCAATAAAACCATTCAACACAAATACTTTACGACGTTTTCCTATTAGTTAATAGGTATTTGTAAAGAGTATATGTCATATTTCTAACAAACCGCAATATTGTGGCTGGTTTTGAATACCCTTTTTATTACATACTATAAACACACATATACGTAAAAATGATGGATCGCTAAATCATTTGGATCATTTGCAAAAATCGCATAATTTGTATCTATAAAGGCGATTTGCTTCTTGGTGTATAATTTACACCGTTTATAACCAAAAGCGGTAAATTGGGCCAAATTTGAAGGTTATTGACATAAATACAGGAGGATCACTCCCCCCGCATTATATCTTCCGATATTATTCCCATAGCCTTAAAAGCTTCAAGAGTGGCTATTTCTTTATCACTTTTAAGCTTTGGAACACATTTACATGCACCTAATTCGAGCTTATCAGCACCACATTTATCTCTGACAGCACATACAGTTGATTTACTTATATGGATCCCAATTTCATTCTGGACCCATTTTCGTACACCATCTATGGACAGCGGATAGTTGTCACTCTCTTCATTCAGAAAGCTCGTATTAATGCTTATGCAGCCCATGTTCTTTCGAGCCCCTATCATTATTTCTTGGTAGGGGTTCGACACACGGAACTCAAGTGGACCTGGCGGGAGTTGAACCCGCGTCCGAAAGCTCATCCGTTAAGACTTCTCCCATCACAGTCATTTGAAAAAGATTCCCGAAGCTGCAAGTCAAATGACAAACCGGCAACGCCGGTAGCTTCATAGATCTCTTACCTGCTCAAAGCTTTGCAGGCAAGGTGCCCTACCTGATTGATGCCGTATCCGCACTCAGTAGGCGAAATGCGGGCGACACGCAGCGCTTAGGCTGCGAACGCTAACTTATTGTCTGCGTTTAAATTTAAGTTTCTCATTTGATAACGCGGTATGAGGCCGCGGATGGCTATCTTAAGTTCAAA
>JAFRIL010000228.1 GCA_017432845.1 Lachnospiraceae bacterium
CTAGCCCTGGGAAAAGAGAGCTTCAAAATCGGAGGCTCTTTTTTTAAACAATTTGGAATGATAATCGGAACAGAACGGATAAACTGTAATGCTTGAATGGAGAACACCCGGGACCGGGGATATCAGACTGCTGGAGAGATACATGTCCGATCATAAGATGATCACGAGCGACTGCACGCCGGCAAACATATATCTTCTCAGGGAAAAATACAATATACGGATAGCCGAAAAGGACGGCTTCCTTTTCAGAAAGTACTCCGGAAAGGGCATCCCCGGAAGAGACGGAGTAACATTTCCGCTCGGAGACGGTGATGTAAGGACTGCACTGGAGGAGGTAAGGAAGGACAGGGCACAAAAAGGTAAGCCCCTGGATCTTATATACCTGACTAAAGACCAGTGCGTCCGGATCAAAGAGATCTATCCGCTGACAGAGTTTCATACGGACAGAGGTAATACGGATTATCTTTATACCGCAGAGCATCTAAGCACCCTGTCCGGGCGTGAAAATCATAAGAAAAAGAACAGAAGCAACCGCTTTGCAAAACTGTTCCCCGACTGCAGCATCGTCTATATTAGAGAATATGACGAAAAAGTCTGCGCTGATATGGTCGCTATAGAGGATAAGTGGTTCGAGGATCAGGAAGAGCGTATCGATTCTGCATTTGTTGAAAGAGAAGAGATATACAAGGCCTGTAGGACATGGGATGATCTTGGGCTTATAGGAGCAGTTGTCTATACACAGGAAGGCACAGCCGTTGCAATGTCGATAGCCGCGCCGATAAGCGAAGGTTATTATGATATACTGTTTGAGAAAAGCTACGGCGAATATGCAAGGGACGGAGGGTTTGCGTATATCAACCGTTCATTTGCCACTTTCCTGATGAACGAGCTTGGTGCGAAGTGGATCAACCGCGAGGAGGATATCGGCCTTTTAGGACTTCGAAGGGCCAAGATGGGATATAATCCCGATCTGCTCATGGATAAATATCATTGTGTGGTGAATGATGATCAGTGATTTTATAAAAAAAGAAGACTGCAGATCATGCAGATTCTGTTGTGTGTTCAGAAGAAAGAGCCTTTGGGAAGTTCCGAAGCATCAGAAATACATTAAGGACAAATACCCAACAGGATTTGACGGTGTGCCTGTCAGATACAAAGAGTTTGACACGCCTTCGGGAAGCTGGATAATAACGGATCTGAGTGATAAGTATACAACGGATGATCCGGAAGAAGAGGCACCATGCCCTTTTCTTGATCCTGACAGGGGATGCGCCCTTCCCGACGAGGATAAGCCGTTTGAGTGTAAAGCCTGGCCCCTTCGGTATATGAGGATGGAAGATAACAGCCTGAAGGTCACTCTTACACCGACGTGCCCTGCGCCCGGGCTCAAGGATACCGCAGCATTGAAAAAGAAGAGCAGTCAATCGTGGGAGAAGGCCTTCGAAGAATATGCGGCGCAAAACCCATATATAATAAATGAATACAGGGAAGGTTATATCATCCTGTAAGATGACCGCCTGTGAAGATAACGGAGAATAAAAATGTACGAATACGGAAAACGGATAGGATTTTCGGAATGTGATACGGTAAGGCAACTGTCCGTAACATCATTAATAGATGCATTTCAGGACTGTTCGACCTTTCAATCGGAGGATGCCGGAGCGGGATTCTATGTTCTCGAAAAGAGTCATCTCGTCTGGGTGGTCAACTACTGGGAACTTCAGATAGATAAACTTCCGCACCTGTGTGATAACGTGACCGTTGGGACCTTTCCGTACAGTTTCAAGGGCTGCTTCGGCCTTAGAAATTTCTACATGAAGAACGCCGATGGAGAATATATAGTTAAGGCCAATTCAATGTGGACGCTGATTGACACCGATACGTTCAAGCCCACAAAGGCTCCGGATTTTATAAGAGAATCATATACCATCGAGGAGAAGCTCGACATGGAATATAATCCGAGGAAAGTCCAGATACCCAAGGAGGATGGCCGGAAGACAGTTCATAAGGATCCGATCACGATACAGATACATCATCTTGACAGTAATCATCATGTGAACAACGGTCAGTATGTAAAGCTTGCGATGTCAACGATCGGTGAAAAGGATATCGCATCGATCCGCATAGATTACAGGAAACAGGCATTGCTCGGAGATGAGATTTTCCCTGTTGTATATGAAAAGGAAAACGAGTGGATAGTAGCTCTTAATGACCGGGACGGCAATCCGTTTTCGGTCTCACAGTTTGTAGGAAGGAACAGATAACACTTGGGAACCGTCAGGAGAAAGGGAGGACTTATGGCAGACAAGAACAAAAAGATATTCTACAAAAACCAGGCGCAGTCGATCATCAGTAAACTAAAGCTTCGCAAGATGGATGGATACTATGCCGATACTATGGATGATGCGATAGGCAAAGTTCTTGAATTGCTTGGCAATGAGAAGAAGACGGTCTGTTATGGCGGGTCTATGACCCTTGATAACTCCGATATCAAGGCAAAGATCAAAGAGAATGGTCATGAACTCATAGTCCGCGAGGATGCCAAGACAGATGAGGAGATGAGGCAACTCAAAGCCAGGATGATCAATTCGGATGTATTTCTTATGAGCACGAATGCGATCACGCTTGACGGAGAGCTTATCAATATCGACGGACGCGGAAATCGGGTCTCGTACCTGATATACGGACCCGATCGTGTATTTGTTATAGCCGGTATGAATAAGGTGGTAAAGGATGTTACCGAAGGCATCAACCGGACCAGAAATATAGCTTCCCCCGCAAATACGGTAAGACTGAACTGTGATACTCCCTGTGCAAAGACGGGAAGATGTGCGGACTGCCTCGATCATACCATCTGCTGCCAGATCGTTGTTACCAGGTGCTCAATGGTTCCGCAGAGGATAACGGTCATTCTGGTCGGCGAAGAACTTGGATATTAATTAAGTAATACCTTCTCATACGCATCAAGTACGGCCTTTTGCAATACTTCACGCGACTGGCTTGAAATGGGGTGTGCGATGTCCCGGAATTCACCCTCGGGTGTCTTTCTGGAGGGCATCGCAATAAACAACCCCTTTTCCCCCTCGATTATCTTAATATCATGAATGGCAAGTTCATTGTCTATAGTGATGGAAGCAACCGCCTTCATGCTTCCTTCTTTTGTCATTTTGCGGATTCTGACATCAGTAATGTTCATACCTTCAATCCTTTCCAATTTGACATCCGCGTTAGAATACGTATCTGTCGCTCTTCTCGATAACAACCTTCGGACCGTCCTCGCCCTTGTAATACGAATTGGCGAGTATCGTTCCTCCGCTTTCCACTATACAGTTTTCAATGTAGGTGTTGTCACCGATGTAAACATCATTGAGAATGATGGAGTTCTTGATCGTACAGTTGCTGCCGACAAACACTTTTTTGAAGAGAAGAGATCCTTCCACGGTGCCGTTGATGATCGCGCCCGAAGCAACAAGAGAGTTACGCACGTTTGAACCGGTATTGTATTTTGCGGGAGGCAGGTCATCGACCTTAGTGTACACATCCGGATATTCCCTGAAGAAGTAATCACGCACTTCTTTCTTGAGAAAATCCATATTTGTACGGTAGTAATCGTCAACGGAAGCTATGTTGCTCCAGTAAGTCTTGATCTTGTATCCGCATATCTTCTTGATGTTCATGTAACGGATCAGGATGTCTCTTACGAAATCAAAGCGTTCCTCTTCGGCACATTTTTCGATAAGTTCGATAAGAAGCCTTCTTCTGATCACGTAAATACCGCACGACACCAGTGTGGACTTGGCCGATATCGGTTTTTCTTCAAAGTCAACGACCTGCATCTCGTCGTTAAGCTTAACCATTCCGAAACGTTCGCAGTCCTTGGGATCATGGATCTCCGAACATACGAGGGAAATGTCCGCGCCCTTTTCCATATGGAATTCCAGCAGCTCATTATAGTCCATCTTGTATATTCCGTCGCCGGAGGCTATCACAACGTACGGCTCATGGCTTTCCTTCAGGAAAGCGAGGTTCTGATAGATGGAATCCGCGGTTCCCCTGTACCAGAAATTGTTATCGCTGGTCACGGTGGGAGTGAATATATGCAGTCCTCCCTGTTTACGTCCGAAGTCCCACCATTTGGAGGAACTTAAATGTTCATGAAGGCTTCCTGCGTTGTACTGGGTAATGACGCCGACCTTCGTGATCCTTGAATTGGTCATGTTACTGAGGGCAAAATCAATGGCCCTGTAGTTTCCGGCAACAGGCATTGCGGCTATGGCACGCTTTTGTGAAAGGTCTTTCATCCTGTATGTATTGCCGCCTGCCAGTATAAGTCCGATCGCTCTCACAGTTTGTCACCTGCCTTTATCAATGTTTTGCCGCTTTCCAAAGCGTTGTTTTCAAAATCATCCGATGTCAGCTTACCCGAAACGACACTGTTCTTTCCGATGCTGACATTATCCGGGATATTTGAATGCTCGCCGATGGTGACGATACCGTTCGTATATATCGAAGGATCTGTCTCATTGGGAACTTCTTCACCGGTTCCGAGGGTAACGTTATTGCCTATTACAGCGTCCTCGGCGATGATCGCTTTTGTGATATCACATGCATCCCCGATCTGGGTGTTGTTCATGATGATGGAATCCCTGACAACGGTATCCTTTCCGATCGTTATGTTACAGCCGATCACCGAGTTGTATACCTTGCCGTAAACATATGTGCCTTCACCTATGATCGAGCGTTCAACTATGCTGTTCTCCGAAATGTACTGCGGAGGAAGAGTCTCGGAATGGGTATATATCTTCCAGTATTCCTCATACAGGTTGAAATCGGGAACGATATCGATAAGCTCCATGTTGGCATCCCAATATGAATGGAGTGTTCCGACGTCCTTCCAGTAACTGTTGAACTCATACGCAAAGCACCTGCCTCCCCGCTCGAACAGATAGGGGATGATATGCTTTCCGAAATCAAGATTCGGCTGGTCGGCCATAGCCACCAGAGACTCTTTAAGTGCCTTCCAGTTAAATATGTAGATACCCATCGAAGCCAGATTGCTCCGGGGATTTTCAGGCTTCTCTTCGAATTCGGTTATCTGTCGGTTGTCGTCGGTGATAAGTATTCCGAAACGCTTTGCCTCTTCGATGGGAACAGGCATTGCGGCGATGGTGATCTCGGCATTATTGCTCTTGTGATAGTCGAGCATGACCTCGTAGTCCATCTTGTAGATATGGTCTCCCGATAGAATAAGTACGTAGTCGGGATTGAATGTTTCCATGTATTCGATATTCTGGTAAATGGCATTGGCTGTTCCCGTGTACCACTCACTGTTGGTGCTCTTCTCATAAGGAGGAAGAACGGTAACGCCACCGATGTTACGGTCAAGGTCCCAGGGAATACCTATACCGATATGGGTATTCAGACGCAGCGGGCGGTACTGTGTCAGGACTCCGACGGTGTCGACACCGGAATTAATGCAGTTGGAAAGCGGAAAATCAATGATTCGGTACTTTCCGCCAAAAGATACTGCCGGTTTGGCGACCTTTGAAGTAAGGATGCCCAGTCGGCTGCCCTGGCCGCCGGCAAGCAACATTGCGATCATCTCTTTCTTAATCACGTTAACACCTCTGTCTTTCCTGGCTGTAGTATTGGTGTGAAATACAATAATCACACTACGTGTATTATATCACAATATATGAAATAATAAACAAAAAAATCCGAAATTCTGGCAGGTATTTGTGAAATTTTACAGATATTGAGTTTTTTGATTTAATGGACTATTATGATTCGTATGGATAAAATCGATTTTTCAAAACCTGTCAAAGTTCATTTTACGGGTATCGGCGGCATCAGCATGAGCGGACTTGCGCAGATCCTGATGAATGCCGGATTTGAGGTAAGCGGATCAGACCGGAGTGCCTCCGAACTTACAAAGAGATTAAGTGACGAGGGAGCGCGCATATTCTATAGTCAGCGTGCCGATAACATAACAGACGACATAGGCCTGCTCGTATATACGGCAGCCATAAAGGAGGACAATCCGGAGATCGTCAGGGCCGGGCAGCTTGGCATACCGCTTATGACAAGAGCAGAACTTCTCGGGCAGATAATGACGAATTATGATACAAGCATTGCGGTATCCGGAACTCACGGCAAAACGACGACGACTTCCATGCTCACGCAGATACTGCTTGCTGCCGGGACAGACCCCACTGTATCGGTTGGAGGAATTCTTCCCTCGATCGGCGGCAACATAAGGATAGGAAAGTCCGGCTGCTTTGTTACGGAAGCATGTGAATACACAAACAGTTTCCTCAGCTTCTTCCCGACGATAGCGGTGATACTTAATATAGAAGAAGATCATCTTGACTTCTTCAAGGATATAAACGACATCAGGAACTCATTTGCAAAGTTTGCAGCCCTTATCCCGGAATCGGGACTTCTTGTGATCAATGCCGATATTGGTGACATTCCGGAGATAACTAAGAATGTTAAGGGAGAGGTAGTTACGGTGTCGGAAGCACATCCGGCAGATTTAACCGCGGCAAACATTACATATAATGAAACGGGATGTGCGTCATTTGATGTGATAAAGGATCAAAAATGCATAATGAGTCTGCAGCTTAAGGTACCCGGCGAGCACAATATCTCAAACGCTCTTGCGGCAGTTGCGGTATGCCTTCATATGGGAATCTCACCGGAATGCATCGTAAAAGGCCTTGGGGAATTTACCGGAACGGAAAGAAGATTCCAGTTCAAGGGAAAGCTCGGCGGTGCTACGGTGATAGATGACTATGCTCACCATCCGACGGAGATCGCAGCGACGCTTTCGGCGGCAAAGAATTACCCCCATAATAAGATACGAGTGGTATTCCAGCCGCACACTTACACGAGGACGAAAGCACTGTTCGATGATTTTGTAAGAGAACTGTCTGCCGCGGACGAGATCATACTTGCGGACATATATGCGGCCAGAGAAAAGAATGATATCGGCATCTCATCGGATGATCTTTGCGAGGCGTTAAAAAATAACGGAAATGATGCACATTATTTTGGTTCATTTGACGAAATTGAAAATTACGTGTTGCAAAACATTTCACCCGGCGATTTGTTGATAACTATGGGTGCCGGAGACATAGTAAAAGTTGCAGACAGTCTCCTCGGAAAATAAGTTGTACACATATCCACAATCATTTAAGGCAAAACATGCCGGCCGTGATTGTGGATTTTTAGTATACATAATGCAGTGAGCGTATCCGTCGCCGGCCGGTAAAAAAACGCATCTTTTCCGAAACAGGTACAGGTTTCCATAATCAATTTACGAAGAGTTATCCACACTGTCCACAATTGCGCAAAGCCTTGTAAACACTGGATTTAGAGCCAAATCAACTGTTTCATTTTCGGACATCGGGTGCTATAATCCCTTCATACTTGATTGCTTTTGCAAATACATTATGAAACAGGTGACAGCAGGTTATGGAAGGGATCACGTTAAACAGTGATTTATGCTGTGATGCGCTCGTGATACCCGGGGCGGCGGTGGAAAAGTGCCTCAGGGAAGCGAACGAATCCCAGCTCAAGATATATCTGTATCTTCTTAAGAATACAGGCAAGGATCTGACGGTAGGTTCGATAGCGGATTATTTCAATTATTCCGAGCAGGACGTAAAGCGTGCCCTGCGTTTCTGGAACGCAAAGACGGGTGCCGCAAAGGCATCTTCGGGAGGAAATGTAGTGGAGTTTTCCGGAAGAAGCGTGTATTCAAAAGAAAAGATAGCAAGTTTTATCGGTCAGCCGGACGTGAGCCAGCTTATGTTTGTGGCAGAGCAGTATATGGGACGCCCGATCAAACCGGATGAAGTATCAACGCTTCTGTATATATGTGATGAACTCGGGTTCCCGGCAGATCTTGTGGAGTATCTCCTGGAATACTGCATCAGCAATAACAAAAGATCGTTCAGAAGCATAGAAGGTGTTGCGAGCGAGTGGAAAGAAGCAGGTGTCCGTACGCTTGCCGCAGCCAAAAAGCTGACGAGGCATGTTCCCAAAGAGATGAGGGAAGTAATGGATGCCCTGGGATTTGCGCCGGACCGTCAACCCGTGGAAGCTGAGGTTGCATATGTCAGACGCTGGGTGGAAAGCTACGGCTACGGCATGGATATAATCCGCGAAGCCTGCAACAGGACCGTACTCGCAACGGGCAAGCCGAGCATCCGTTATGCGAACGGTATACTCAAGGGCTGGCATGATGCCAAAGTAAAAAGATGCGAAGACATCGCAGCGCTTGATGAGCAGTTCAGAAGCAAAAAGGCTAAGGATCCGGCTCCTTTGCAGAAGGCGGGATCCGCAAAATCACAGGCGGGAAAGTTTCATAACTTCAGCGCCAGAAAATACGATTACGACGAATTGATGAAAGACGTGTGCAAACAGGAGCAGTTATGACTCTTTCACAAATGCAGTATGACGAGATAATGCGCACATATGAAGCAAGGCGCGAGAAGGCCCGTCATGATGCCGAGGAGGCAAAAAGAAAAGTAAGACTTGCCATCCCCGAATACGAACAGATAGAAAATATGATAACCGACCTTGCGATGGAAAGTGCCGCAAAAGCGCTTGACGGAGATACACAAGCCGTATCATCGATGAAGGCCGGCATACGGGAGCTTACCGCAAAGCAGGAGAAACTTCTTGCCGATAACGGATTTGCTCCCGATTTTCTTGAAGAGAAGTATGTATGTGCCGATTGCAAGGACACCGGGTATATAGACGGTCAAAAGTGTCACTGTCTGAAGCAGGCTATGATCCGCTACACATACAGGCAGTCCAACATAGAAGAGATACTAAAGCGGGAGAACTTCGATACGCTAAGCCTTGACCATTACACGGATGCGGAATGCGAGAAGATGAAGGGTATAATCTCATCGTGCAGAAAGTTTGCGGATGATTTTGGCCAAAGATACGAAAACATACTGCTTCTGGGTAATGTCGGAGTCGGAAAGACATTTCTTACCAACTGTATGGCCAAGGCAGTTCTTGACAAAGGATATTCGGTCATCTACTTTACATCCATCCGCTTGTTTGATACACTTTCCCGGGAAGTGTTCGGCCATGACGAGGGCAGTTCGGCAGCAAACCTTCATGATATTTTCACGTGTGACCTGCTGATAATCGACGATTTGGGAACGGAAAACGTCAATTCATTTGTCGCCTCAAGACTGTTTGATATCATTAATGAAAGAGATCTTCGGAGAAGATCGACGATCATTTCCACAAACCTTTCATTTGAAGAACTTGACGGCAGATATTCGGAACGTAATTTCTCAAGGATATTCGCAAACTACCATGTTCTTCATCCCGACATAGGTGACCTGCGCGTCAGGATGAGAAGAGCTGCGCAATAGGAAGGAGTCTGTGTTACATGAACAATCCACGTGAAGAAAAAAGAAACCTGGAGACGATCCCCGTCGGATCACTCAGGATGATCCCTCTCGAGGGCTGTAAGAACCTCGGAAAGATGATCGATTCCTATCTTGTCAGATGGAGGACCGAGCGGGAGAACGAGCATAAGGATTCGCTTGCTTTTGCGGGATACCAGAGAGACTCATACATACTTGATGCCAAGATAGCCAGGTTCGGCTCGGGCGAGGCCAAGGGTATCATAAATGAATCCGTCAGAGGAACAGATCTGTATCTGATAGTTGATGTTAACAACTACAGTCTTACATATTCATTGTGCGGTATACAAAATCACATGTCGCCGGACGATCATTACCAGGATCTTAAAAGAATAATAGCAGC
>JAFRIL010000229.1 GCA_017432845.1 Lachnospiraceae bacterium
CGATAATGTCGAAAGAGGCACGGAGTACAAAGGTGTCAGGGTGCTCGGCACGATAGATAATCTTCCGCTCATCCTTCCCGAGAACAAGCTTGACGAGATAGCGATCACCCTGCCGCTGGGCCAGTACGGGCGCCTTAAGGAGATCGTTAATCTGTGCGAAAAATCAGGTGTTCACACGAAGTTTATCCCCGATTACGAAGGTATCATCCCGAACCGTCCGTATACCGAGGATATTCAGGGACTTCCGGTCATCAACATCCGGCGTGTCCCTCTTACCAACACTCTCAACAGGTTCGTAAAGCGTACTACGGATATAATCGGATCGGCAGTAGGACTTATCATCGCATCCCCGATCATGATCGTATCCGCGATACTTATAAAGGCAACAAGCGACGGGCCGGTGATATTTGCACAGGAGCGTGTCGGGCTTCATAACAAGCCATTTCAGATGTATAAGTTCAGGACGATGATCGAACAGGACGAGTCGGATGAGGCAAAGGGCTGGACGACCAAGGATGACCCGAGAGTCACAAAGGTCGGAAGATTCCTCAGAAGAACAAGCCTTGACGAGCTTCCGCAGCTGATAAACATACTGCTCGGCCAGATGTCACTCGTGGGCCCGCGTCCCGAGCGTCCCCAGTTTGTCGAGAAGTTCAGGGAAGAGATACCCCGTTACATGATCAAGCACCAGGTGCGTCCGGGCCTTACCGGATGGGCCCAGATCAACGGCCTTAGGGGCGATACTTCGATCGAGAAGAGGATCGAGCACGACCTTTACTACATAGAGAACTGGACATACGAATTCGACATCAAGATACTGATCCTCACAATCTTCCGAGGGTTTATTAATAAGAATGCATATTGAAGAAAGGAGGGGCCCACGCTAGTGGGAAGATTCCTTACTTCACCGCGAGGGCTTTCGACGTAGTCGACTTCTAATGCCCGAGCGACCGACAGAATGGCAGGACCGAAGGTCGTGCCAGCCGGAGCGGCGCTTGAGCGGACCCAAACAGCCAGAAAATGAAATGACAACAGATATAATCATCCCCACATACAAACCGGACGAGGGCTTTATTACCATCCTCCGCGCCTTAAAGCGCCAGACGGTCGCCCCGAACCGGATCGTGATCATAAATACCGAAGAGAAGTACCTGCTCCCGCTGATCGCCGGCTATGGGCAGGATTTTTCGAATGTGACCGTCATAAACATCCCGGAGAGCGAATTCGACCACGGAATGACAAGGAATGAGGGCGCAAAGGGAAGTACTGCCGACAGCCTCCTCTTTATGACGATGGATGCGGTTCCGGCAGATGATACGCTTGTCGAGAACATGCAAAAGGCCTTATCAGCGAGAGGCGTAGCCGCGGTTTATGCAAGGCAGATGGCAGGTGATGAGGCATCCCTTGCCGAGCGGTTCTCAAGGCAGTTTAATTATCCGGAAACCTCATCGGTAAAATCACTTGCCGACATGGACAGGCTTGGGATCAAGACGTTCTTTTGCTCGAATGCCTGTGCTATGTACGACAGGAAGGTGTTTGAAGATCTCGGATGTTTTCCAAAAGATATGATATTTAACGAGGATATGGTATTTGCAAGGCGCATCATAGATAAAGGCTATTCGATCGCCTATGCGGCTGAGGCGAGGGTATACCACTTTCACAATTATACGAACATGCAGCAGTTTCGCAGGAATTTCGATCTTGCCGTATCGCAGGCGATGCATTCCGAGGCGTTTTCGGGTGTATCCTCGGAATCCGAGGGAAGATCGTATGCCATTGCAGCATTTAAGTACTTCAAAGAGGCGGGGCGTGTATTGTACTTTATTCCTTTTGCCATCACCTGTGCTTTCAGGCTTTTCGGGTACAGGCTCGGGAAAAAATATGAGAAGCTGCCCAAAAAGGCAGTGCTCTTTTGCACGTCAAGTCCCCAATATTTCTACAGACACTGGAGTTAACATTTATGGGTGAGATAAAAGAGTTTTGTGATCTTTGCGGCAGGAGCAGCGCCGATGTCGGAGATCTGATACCGGTAACGGGAGGAATTAAGGTCTGCAGGCACTGCATGAGCAATGCGATGAACCTTGCACAGCAGCTGACCGCATTTACGAGAAATTCCGACAACATTGAACCGTTCGGGGCAGGTACGTCAGCTACGGGCAAAACGTCTGATAAGACGGAGGCTGATGACAAAACACCGAAGGAAGGCACAGTACTGTCGGAAACAGGTGACAAGCCGCAGGGGCCGGGCGATGAGCCGGCAGCGGATGATCCCGAAAAAGATCCCGACAAGGTCAGGTTTGCCGGAGGGTTCGGACTTCCGAACGTGGGATTTTTGAACATGGCAGACCTGCAGAAGATGATGTTCGGGACACCGGCCGAGAAGAAGAAAAAGGACAGGGAAAAGAAGAAGCCGGAGATCGATATCAAGAATATCCCCCTGCCCCACAAGATCAAGGAACTTCTTGACGAATACGTGGTAGGCCAGGAGCAGGCCAAGAAGATCATGTCGGTCGCCGTATACAACCACTACAAGCGTGTGGCGTCTGAGACGATGAAGCCGGAAGAGTTCGGTGAAGCATTAAAGGATGTTGAGATAGAAAAATCAAATGTCCTGCTGATCGGGCCAACGGGCTGCGGCAAGACCTATCTGGTTAAAACGCTTGCAAAGCTTCTGGATGTGCCGCTTGCAATAGCGGATGCGACAAGCCTTACCGAGGCGGGATATATAGGAGATGATATAGAATCGGTGGTATCAAAGCTTCTGGCGGCCGCCGACAATGATGTAGACAAGGCCGAGACGGGCATAATCTTCATAGACGAGATAGATAAAATTGCCAAGAAGAAGAACTCCCATTCAAGGGATGTATCCGGTGAGAGCGTCCAGCAGGGAATGCTGAAATTATTGGAGGGAGCCGAGGTTGAAGTGCCGGTAGGGGCCAACTCCAAGAACGCTATGGTGCCCCTTGCCACGGTCGATACGAGAAACATACTGTTCGTCTGCGGCGGAGCCTTCCCGGATCTTGATGAGATAATAAAACAGCGTCTCAGAAAGCAGACATCCATCGGATTTAACGCGGAACTGAAAGATTCTCTCGACAAGCGCAAGGACATCCTGTCTGAGGTCACCGTTGAGGATATCAAAAAGTTCGGTATGATACCTGAGTTTGTGGGACGTCTTCCGATCATATGCACTATGCAGGGACTGTCGGACGAGATGCTCGTTGATATATTAAAGGAGCCGAAGAACGCTATAATCAAGCAGTATCAGAAGCTCCTGTCGATGGATGAGGTCGATCTTGTATTTACCGATGATGCGCTCCTTTCCATCGCGAGGAAAGCCCAGAAAAAGGATACCGGAGCCAGGGCCCTTCGCTCGATCATAGAAGACATCATGCTCGATATCATGTACGAGATCCCGAAGGATGAGAACATCGGAAGAGTGACGATAACAGGGGAATACCTTGAAGGAAAAGGCGGTCCCGTTATCGAGACCAGGGTGTGATATAATATGATGACAGGGTCAATAGGTCATGAATTGCTATAAGACCGTGGGACCCGCCGAAATAGGAGGAAGTATGCTCGATAAGTCATATTACGACAAAACGGATGAGATTATTAAAGAGCACGGTATGGGCAAGGAGTCGCTTATTCCGATCATGCAGGATATACAGGCCGAGTACCGTTATATCCCGCCGGAGCTCTTATCATATGTGGCAAAGCGTATCGGCGTAACGGAGGCCAAGGCATATTCCGTTGCGACTTTTTACGAGAATTTTTCGTTTGACAGCAAGGGCAAGTATGTGATCAAAGTATGCGACGGAACGGCCTGCCACGTCAGAAAAGGTACGCTCATACTCGAGAGGCTCTACAAGGAACTGGGCCTTTCCGACAAGAAGCACACGACCGATGACATGCTGTTTACGGTGGAGACCGTATCCTGCCTTGGTGCGTGCGGTCTTGCTCCAGTCATGACGGTAAATGACGAGGTACATCCCGCGATGACACCGGACAAAGTATCCGAAACTATCAAAAAGATCAGGGAGGAAGAGGCATGAACAGATTATCATCCCGGGAAGATCTTTTGCAGGTAAGAAAGCTGTCCGAGGCCAGGATCGCAAACATTAAGTGCCGTATCCTCATATGTGCCGGAACAGGTTGTCTGGCCGGAGGGTCGCAGAAGATCTATGAAAAGATGTGCAAGCTCTGCGGCAACGACCCCGATGCCGAGATCGTATTTGGAGAAGAAGTCGCACACTCAGGTATCGATGTGGAAAAGAGCGGATGTCACGGATTCTGTGAGATGGGACCGCTCGTTCGTATAGAGCCATATAATTTCCTTTATATCAAGGTCAAGCCCGAGGACTGCCAGGAGA
>JAFRIL010000230.1 GCA_017432845.1 Lachnospiraceae bacterium
AGAACCGTCCCCCTGTCTCAGTCTCCCCTGGCTCAGTCTTACCTGTCTCAGTCTTACCTGTCTCAGTCTCCAAAGTTTTCGGTCCTGCCAGAAAGCTCGAGCCCGCAAGGATACCGCATACTCCGAGATATGACAGGCATGTGCTTCCGATGAACGAATGCATCCGGACACGGAGTGTATCCGCATCGGCCTTTGATATATAGTTCCATTTATATGCCCAGTCTATGTAGAACGAGGGTGCGCTGATATAGAGGATGATACCGCATATACCGAGAAACAGGACTGCTGCCGAAAAGTATGCGTACCATCTCCTCTTGCCGTCTCCGGCATATCTTCCGGCAAAATAAAAAACCATCGGAAGCGTTGACGATACAAACTCTCCCGTATATACGGACAGCGGATATCCGCCTGCAAGAAGCCATATGACCGACAATACCTGATAGAAGAACAGGACGGTCACGATCACATCGGCTATACAGCCAAAGCGGACCTTCCGTGATAAGACAAGCGATACGAATACGATCACCATAAGCGCCGCACCGGCAAGGCCGGGGCGGATGGCACCGGTAAAGACAGTGCCGGCATAGCATAAAACTGCTATCACATAATATAAAGCGGAAATATCAGATAATCTGTTCTTCATTGTCGTTATGTGCCTATTTGAGGAAACTGGCAAAAACATGGTTTCCGTAATCAATACCAAGATCCGTCAGGGAAAGTGAACTGCTCCCTTCATAGATCAGCCCCTGGGCCGCAAGATCATCGATCACATCACCGTATATCGACCTTACGGTGACTCCGAATCTCTTTACGAACCTGTCGGTATCGACTCCGTCCATCATGCGAAGTCCCAGGTAGATCGTCTCCTGTATCATCTCATCCTTTGTAAGGACCGTGCTTTCTTCCCTGGTAAGGGGATCTGCAAGATATGTCGCCATGTCCGTTGTGTTGCGCACTCTCTCGTCTCCGCTCGGCGCGGGTATGCAGGAGCTCGCACCCAGTCCCACTCCGAGATAGTACTCTCTCTTCCAGTATCCGCTGTTATGCCTGCTCTCGAATCCCGGCTTTGCGAAATTGGATATCTCGTAATGCTTGTAGCCTCTGTCCTTGAGCATGTCGACAGTCATCCAGTACAGTTTCCTCTCGTTCTCCTGGCCGACAACAGGTCCTTCGATATCCTTGAACCTTTCGTAAAACGGCGTACCCTCTTCTATGGACAGGCTGTACGCGCTGATATGCTCACACGACAGTTTCGTGATCGTATCAATGGTCGCGGCAAGGGAACTTTCGGTCTGCCCCGGAAACGCAGTCATTATGTCGACATTGATATTTGAAAACCCCGCATCTCTTGCATCCGAAAAGCAGGCGCGAAAATCCTCGAACGAATGGATCCTGCCCAAAAATGCCAGCTCGCTTTTATGTATCGACTGAAGCCCGATCGAGAGCCTGTTGAACCCGAGATTTTTCATGAAATGTATCTTGTCCCTTGCACTTCCCGGATTGACCTCGATCGTTATCTCCGCATTTTTATCAACGGTAAAATCCCTGCTTATCGCATTATAGATCGCCTCAAGCTGCCTGAGCGTCAGTACGGACGGAGTCCCGCCCCCGAAGTAAACGCTTGTAAGAGCGCCCCTTCTTCCGAACGTCTGGCCTCTTTTTTCGATCTCTTTTATGAGTGCGTTCACATACTGTTCCCTGACGCTCTCATCAGCGGGGCCTGACAGAAAATCACAATAATTACATTTACGAAGACAAAATGGTATATGTACGTACAGCTGCACTGTTAATTCTCCTCAAGTTTGAGCACGCTCATGAATGCCTTCTGCGGTATCTCGACATTACCTATCTGGCGCATGCGCTTCTTTCCTTCCTTCTGCTTTTCCAGAAGTTTTTTCTTACGTGTTATATCACCGCCGTAACACTTTGCAAGGACATCCTTGCGCATCGCTTTTACGGTCTCGCGTGCTATGATCCTGCCGCCCACCGCGGCCTGTATCGGTATCTCAAACAAATGTCTTGGGATCTCATCCTTAAGCTTTTCGCACATCTTCCTTCCGCGCTCATAAGCGCTGTCGGAGTGCACTATAAACGAAAGCGCATCGACCTCCTCGCGGTTTACGAGTATGTCCAGCTTAACAAGCTTTGATTCCTCATAGCCTTTCAGTTCGTAGTCAAATGATGCGTAACCCTTGGACCGTGATTTTAACGCATCAAAGAAATCATAAATGATCTCGTTAAGAGGCAGCTCATACTTAAGAAGTGCTCTTGACTGCTCGATGTATTCCATCGACAGATATCGTCCGCGCCTTGTCTGGCACAGGTCCATTATAGGTCCGACAAAGTCCTTGGTCACCATTATCTCGGCAGATACGATCGGCTCCTCCATGTGCTCGATCTCCGAAGGATCCGGAAGGTTTGTGGGGTTCGTAAGATCAAATACGGTCCCGTCCGTTTTGAACACCTTGTAGACAACGCTCGGAGCCGTGGTCACAAGATCGAGATTGTACTCTCTTTCCAGGCGTTCCTGTACGATCTCAAGATGAAGCAGTCCCAAAAACCCGCATCTGAATCCGAAACCCAGAGCGACACTTGTCTCGGGTTCATAGTTAAGGGACGCATCGTTTAACTGCAGCTTCTCAAGTGCATCGCGAAGATCCGGATATCTTGCTCCGTCCGCGGGATACACTCCGCAGAACACCATCGACTGGACCTTCTTGTATCCGGGAAGCGCCTCGCTGCACGGGTTGTCATCATCGGTTATCGTATCCCCGACCATCGTATCCCTTACGTTCTTGATCGACGCGGTGAGGTATCCGACCATTCCCGCAGACAGTTCATCGCACGGTATGAACTGTCCCGCACCGAAAGTCCCTATTTCCACGACTTCGGCAACAGCCCCGGTCGCCATCATGCGGACCTTGGTCCCACGCCTTATCGTACCGTCCATTATCCTGAAGAACACGATGACGCCTTTGTACGGGTCATATATAGAATCAAATATGAGCGCTTTAAATGGCGCAAGCGGATCTCCCTTCGGGGCAGGCACTTTTGCAACGACCGCTTCCAATACGTCATCTATCCCTATGCCCATCTTGGCGGATATCTTCGGTGCATCCTGCGCTTCTATGCCGATAACATCTTCGATCTCGTTAATGACCCGCTCAGGCTCGGCCGAAGGCAGATCGATCTTGTTAATGACAGGAACGACATCGAGGTCATGATCGAGTGCAAGATAAACGTTTGCAAGCGTCTGCGCTTCAATACCCTGCGCCGCATCAACTACAAGTATGGCCCCGTCACATGCCGCAAGGGACCTAGATACTTCATAGTTAAAATCAACATGACCGGGGGTATCGATAAGATTGAAGATGTACTCCTGCCCGTTCTTTGCTTTGTAAACGGTCCTTACCGCCTGGGACTTGATCGTGATACCGCGTTCTCTCTCAAGATCCATATTATCGAGCACCTGCTCGGACATCTCACGCTGTGTGAGAAGTCCCGTGCGCTCGATGATACGGTCTGCAAGAGTTGATTTGCCGTGATCTATATGTGCGATTATGCAAAAATTCCTAATGTGATCCTGATTCATTCTATCTGCTGCCGCCGGCAGCGGCCCGTAATACGTAATAATAAGAAGGAGATACTCACATGACGGTATGAGCATCTCCTTACATTATATATTGATTATTGAATTTACGCCATCTTATTTACACAGGCAGCAAGACGTGATATCTTTCTTGATACCGTGTTCTTATGGTAGATACCCTTTGAGCAGGCCTTGTTAAGCTCACCTGTCGCCTCACGAAGAGCCTCGGCAGCTGCATCCTTATCACCCGCTTCAACACACTGGTAAACTTTCTTAACATATGTCTTAACCCTGGATCTGATCGCTTTGTTGCGCTCGGTCCTAGTATTGATAACAAGAATCCTTTTCTTTGCAGATTTAATGTTAGCCACGCTTCCACCTCCTATCTCATATTATATGGAACTTTGAGACACTCGAATATTCTATGCGTTTTGAACCTTCATGTCAATAGATAATTATAAATTATCCTCATTATCCTCATTATCTTCTTCATCGTCGTAGTCGTCCGGGTCTGTCGGCTCCTCGAGCTGCTTTGCGGCCTCTTCCCTGGCCGCTGCTTCTTCAGCCTGCTTTTCCTCAGCTCGACGCTTTGCCTCCTCGGTGCGCTTCTTCGCTTCCTCGGCACGCTTTTTAGCCTCTTCGGCACGCTTTTGCGCCTCTTCGCGCCTTGCGGTGACTACAGGGTCTTCTTCGGGATCGGACTCGACTCTCTCAACCTCATAAGGATATTTTAAGTTCCATGCGCCCCTTATATTATCCATGAGCTGCATAATATAAAGTGTCTCGATATGCGGCATTTCCGGGCACTCGATCATGCCCTCGTTGATCGCTTTTATAGCGGAAATGACCTCATATTCGTAGCCGGTGACCTGTGTCGGTGCCGCATATTCGGCAACGACCCTGCGCTCGAGATTATAGACACGCATGGCTTCGAAGTTATTGATGTTATCAATCTCAATGTATCCGTTCGTACCGTTTATAAGCCCACGCCTGTCGGTCTGGGCGAGCATTGTGGCATACAGAGTTGCCATCCTTCCGTCACGGTACGACAGCATTATCGTCTCCTGTGCATCGACCCCCGAACGGTATCTGATGCAGTTGGCTGCGATCGACTCTATATCATTCCCGAATACCATGGAGGCAAAATTAAGTACATACACTCCCAGATCGAGCAATGCTCCTCCGCAAAGTGCAGGATTCACAAGTCTGTTATTGTGTTCAAGGGGATATCCGAGATTGGCACAAAGCGATGTGGGCCGCCCTATGATGCCGCTTCTTACGACCTCCCTGATCTTGTCGGCCATCGGCATATATCTGATCCACATTGCCTCGGTAAGAAGAAGCCCCTTTTCTTCGGCCATACGGAGCACTTCCTCGGCCTGTCTCGCATTTGCGGTAAAAGCCTTCTCGCAGAGCACATGTTTGCCGTGCTCGAGGCACATCCTGATATGCTCATAGTGATGCGAGTGTGGAGTCGCGATATATACAAGCACAACATCGGGATCCTCAAGCATATCCTTATATGATCCGTATGCTTTTGCGAATCCGAACTTGTCGGCAAAGACCTGGGCCTTGTTCTTATCACGGGACGCGACCGCATAGCACGTCACATCCTTAAGAGGCTGCAGTGTTGTTGCCATGGTCCCGGCAATATCGCCGGCGCCAAGGATCGAGATATTCATCTGTTGCCCTTTCTGCAAACGGTGTTGTTCCTGACTGTAAGCCCGTCCATGTCCTTAACGAACTGTGAGAATCTGCTGTACTGGTAGTCACTTATCTTAAATGAAGGATATTTCTTTTCTATCTTGCGCTTTAACTCGGGAAGACTCATTGCCTTGCCCGATGTTCTCTTTAGTATATCAGATACAAGCTTTACGATCTGCTCTTTTGATACTTCACTTTCCTTGCGTGTGACCGTGATTGAATTGCCGTGCTGTGTAAGGGTCAGGCCGTCAATGCTCTCCAGGAACTTGGACAGTTTGGAATAACCGTAGTTCCTGACATCAAAATCGGCATGTCTGTTCGACAGTTTGTTCCCAAGTTCTCCGACCGTAGTCTCGCGGTCATTGGCCTCGTTGTCGATCAGTATCTTCATGATCGAATCCTCAACATCCTCACGCGATATATCGGACTGGTTTTCCTCATCAGCGGCAAGTACTTCAAGATACTTGAACATCGTACAGCTTGTCCGGAATGCCTCAACGGTCTTCTTTTCACCCATTCCGACAACAAGCATCCCAGCTTCGCGGAGCCTGGACGCCAGACGCGTAAAATCACTGTCCGAGCTTACTATGCAGAAGCCGTCGACCTTACCCGAATACAGTATATCCATTGCATCGATTATCATGGCCGAATCGGTTGAATTCTTGCCCTGTGTATAGCTGTATGTCTGCATCGGCGTGATCGAGTTCTTAAGGACTTCTTCCTTCCAACCCTTAAGCACGGGATTCGTCCAGTCGCCGTATGCGCGCTTGTATGTTGCGATCCCGTAATTACTGATCTCGTCGAGGATGACCTTGATGTATTTTATTGAAATGTTCTCGGCATCGATGAGAACCGCCAGTCTTCTTTCCTGTCCTTCCATATATATCTCCTGTCAAGTGCCGGCAGACATGACTCTATCTGCCGGCTCTCTAAGTATAAATATCTCAGTGTTTGGGAATAAGCTTCTCGGTACCGCCCATGTAAGGACGCAGCACCTCCGGAACGCTCACGGATCCGTCTGCTTTAAGATTATTCTCCAAAAATGCGATGAGCATTCTGGGCGGAGCGACCACGGTATTGTTAAGCGTATGAGCAAAATACTTGCCGTCCTTTGAATTAACCCTGATCCTCAGGCGCCTTGCCTGCGCATCTCCGAGATTGGAACAGCTTCCCACCTCAAAGTACTTCTTCTGTCTGGGAGACCATGCCTCCACATCGTATGATTTTACCTTCAGGTCTGCAAGATCTCCCGAGCAGCACTCGATCGTACGTACGGGAATATCGAGCGATCTGAACAGATCGACGGTATTCTTCCAGAGCTTATCAAACCACATCGGGCTTTCTTCGGGACGGCAGACAACGATCATCTCCTGCTTCTCAAACTGGTGGATCCTGTAGACACCACGCTCTTCGATGCCGTGTGCACCCTTTTCTTTTCTGAAACACGGGCTGTAGCTTGTAAGCGTCCTCGGAAGAGTGTCTTCCTCAAGTATCTGGTCAATGAACTTACCGATCATCGAATGCTCACTCGTACCGATAAGATACAGGTCTTCACCTTCGATCTTGTACATCATAGCATCCATCTCATCGAAGCTCATGACACCGGTAACGACACTGCTTCTGATCATGAACGGAGGAACGCAGTATGTGAATCCGCGGTCGATCATAAAATCCCTTGCATAGCTTATCACCGCCGAATGAAGCCTGGCTATGTCGCCCATCAGATAGTAGAACCCGTTTCCGGCAACTCTGCCTGCGGCATCAAGATCGATACCGTCAAAACTCTCCATTATCTGGGTATGATAAGGCACTTCAAAATCCGGCACAACAGGTTCCCCGAACTTTTCAACCTCAACGTTTTCCGTATCATCCTTTCCTATAGGAACACTCGGATCGATGATGTTGGGGATAGTGTACATTATCTTGCGGATCTCGTCCGCAACAGGTGCCTCAACACCCTCGAGTTCGGACAGCCGCTTGGCATCCTTTTCAACCTCAGCCTTGACCTTATCGGCTTCTTCCTTTTTTCCTTCCTTCATAAGAGCGCCTATCTGTTTGGACAGAACGTTCTTACGAGCCCGAAGGTCGTCGCGTTCCTGCTGCATGTTGCGGCGCATCTCATCGAGTTCTATGACCTTGTCGACCATCGGAAGCTTCTCATCCTGAAACTTGTTCTTTATGTTCTGTCTTACGATATCGGGATTCTCCCGAAGGAATTTCATGTCAAGCATATGTTCATCTCCTATCCTGCCTGATCTATTTATCTGTTATCTGTCTGTGATATTCCTGAAGCGACTTCACATCGCCCGCGCCGTTTTGGCGCGCCTTTATACCTGCTATGGAAGCCTTTGCCGCCGCCATTGTCGTAACATAG
>JAFRIL010000231.1 GCA_017432845.1 Lachnospiraceae bacterium
CCTTCGCGGTACTCATCCTTAAGGGACTGCTCATACTCCGCTACTGTCGAACCCAGTTCCGGATAGTAAGCACATACAAAATCATCATCATATGACGGATCAACATAGATCCCGTGGATCGAAACTGCAAACTGGGCAGGCTTACCGGCCAGATCCGCATTCTGGTAATCATCCGGGAATGTCACATCCAACGTAACATCCTCGCCCGGCTTATGTCCGATGAGCTGGCTCTCAAAACCTTCTATGAACGTACCGCTTCCGATCGTAAGGTCATATCCGTTTCCGCCGGAACTGCCACCCTCAAACTCGACTCCGTCCATCGTTCCAACGTAATCGATGTTTACTTTGTCACCGTCCTTTATCGTTCCTTCCTCGGAGAGCACCTGGTGTGCCTCGAGGTTCTGTTTGATAACATCCTGAAATTCCCGGTCGGTATATGTGACTTCGCTCTCGGGAACTTCAATATTCTTGTAATCGCAAAGCGTCACGTAATCAAGTGCCTTAACGCCCTTGATATACCCGTTATCGTCATACTGTGCCGAGTAATCACCGCTGGGAGTTATAGTATTGGCTTCCTTGATGATAAGCCTTACTATTCCGAATATAACAAGACCGGCAAGTGCGGCTGCGATAATTATTGCCACAATCTTAACGATCAGACCATCCCTTTTCTTCTTCGCTTGGTTCTTGGCACGCTCCTCTCTCTTCTGTTTGCTTTTGCTGACTGCGTTTTCAGTATTTCCTTCCATTATCTGTAACCTCGTTTCATAATTATCATTTATGTCTCAGACCTTCCTGTTGAAGATCTCTTTTCCGTCATCATTTATTCCGAACCGCTCGGATTCATCCTTCCGTCTCCACAGAAAATGAAAACGGAGTTCTTCTCCCGATCTGATCCTTAAGATATTCTCCCTGTGCTTTAACAATAGAGCGACCGATGCGATCGATATAATCGCCGACGGGATCCATGTTTCATATACATACCACACTGTCGCAGGCACAACGAACGCCATCGTGATTGGAGCAAAGCAGATATAGTCCGTAATGATCGCTATCAGTAAAGCTATTATGAACAGTATGAAAAACAATCTGAAATCGATCCCGAGTACCGTTCCGCCAAAACACGCCAGTCCCTTTCCTCCCTTGAATCCCATATAAAAAGGAAGGATGTGACCGATCACAGCACCGACGCCCGCTATGACTCCTGCCCAGCTGACAGCTCCCGCATAAGCCTCCGGGAAAAATCCCTCCGCCAGCCTGAATGCAAAAAATGCCTTGAGAATGTCGATAAGAGCTACAAACAATCCTATTTTCTTACCTATGACGATAACAACATTCGACGCTCCCGCATTCCCCGAGCCGACATGCCTTATATCAAATCCTTTGATCTTCGATATCATATAGGAAAGATTAAAGCACCCGAAGAAGTATCCGATTATCAGACTTCCAAGTATCGTATTTATCATTATCTTGGGTTCCATAGCCAAAATTATACAGCAATCCCTGCAGTTGTGTCAAAGTAAAGACATAAAAGGAGGCAGCCCTTTTCGGACTGCCTCCGGATGATCCAGATATTACTTGTAAGGATTCTCTGCCTTGTAAAGGTTTCCTGCAGGTCTGTTGAACTCGATCTCATCAGCAGCAACACCGATGTACTTGAATACATCAAATAGTGCCTTGCCGTGATGTCCGAATGCAACCGCACCGTGGTGAGGATAATTGCCGTCGATAAGAGCGTAGCGGTAGAACCTTCCCATCTCGGGGATAGCGAATACGCCGATACCTCCGAACGATCTGGTTGCAACGGGAAGAACTTCACCTTCTGCAACATAAGCGCGGAGAATGTTATCGGATGTTGACTGCAGACGATAGAATGTGATATCGCCGGGTGCGATGTCGCCTTCAAGCGTTCCGTTCGTAACTTCAATAGGAAGGCTTCTTGCCATGATGGCCTGGTACTTCATCTCGCCCTTAACAAGCTTCTTGGAGCATGTATTTCCGCAGTGGAATCCCATGAATGTATCCGTAAGCTTGTAATCGAACTTGCCTTCTATTGATTCCTTGTACATGATCTTCGGAACAGAGTTATTGATATCAAGAAGAGTTACGATATCATCACTTACGCATGTACCGATGAACTCTGAAAGAGCGCCGTAGATATCAACCTCACATGAAACCGGAATGCCGCGGCCTGTAAGTCTTGAATTAACGAAGCACGGAACAAATCCGAACTGTGTCTGGAATGCGGGCCAGCACTTACCTGCTATTGCGAAGTATGTCTTGGAACCCTTGTGCTCTTCGATCCAGTCAAGAAGCGTGATCTCGTACTGAGCAAGCTTCTCAAGTATCTCGGGCTTCTTGTTTCCTGCGCCGAGCTCATCTGCCATATCCTTGGCAACATCAGCGATACGGGAATCACCCGCATGCTTGTTGAATGATTCGAAAAGATCAAGTTCGGAGTTCTCCTCGATCTCTACGCCGATATTGTAAAGCTGCTTGATGGGAGCATTACATGCAAAGAAGTTCTGCGGTCTGGGACCGAATGTGAATATCTTGAGATTCTTGAGTGCGTATACGGCTCTTGCAACGGGGATGAATGTATGGATCATGTCCGCACAGTCTTCTGCGTCACCAACCGGATACTCGGGGATATATGCTCTGACATTGCGAAGTGCGAGATTGTAGCTGGCATTGAGCATTCCGCAGTAAGCATCACCACGTCCGGAAGTTGTTACGGATTCGTAATCCTCCTCTGCTGCCGCACAGAACATAACAGGTCCGTCATACTGCTGTGCAAGCATTGTCTCTGAGATCTCGGGACCGAAGTTTCCGAGGTAGATGCAGATCGCATTACATCCGGCCTTCTTGACATCCTCAAGAGCCTGCTGCATATGTATCTCGCTCTCAATGATCGTTACGGGGCACTCGTAAATATCAGCTGCATCATACTTCTTGGCATAAGCATCTGCGAGAGCCTTTCTTCTTCTGATTGTAAGTTCGGCGGGGAAACAGTCACGGGAAACGCCCACGATACCGATCTTCATTTTAGGTGTGTTATTCATCTGTAATCCTCCTAGTAATAGTTTCTGAACATACCTTCTGAGGCTGCTAACAACCATTGTATTGCCTGCATGTTCAAAAAACAATCGAAAATTCTCTTTATTAGGTTAAGATTTCTACTTGTTTGGTTCAGATATCTCCGGCGATATCAATGTTGACACCCGTAAGTCCGACGTATGCGCCATCTCCTGCTTCCGATGACTCGGAATGTGCCAGAAGCCACTTGTTGCAGGCTGTCATCCACTTATCTTCCGTACTCTTTGCGGTAAGCGCCGGTACCGGTCCGTTCGTTCCCTTCGGAAGTACAACAACGACCTTAAATCCGTCTCCTGCCTTTGCAGAGCAGGGCGCATAGTGAAGAGTCGTTCCGTATACTTCAACAGCCTGGCCCGCCTTAACGAGAAATGCTTTTGTCTTGGCCGTGTCAAACTTGCCGTTTACGATCTCATCCTCTCTTCCGAGCAGAAGGATAAAATCAGTACATCCGAGATTTATCTCGCTGTCGCGGTGATACTCGAGGCAGTTGAGCTTTGTGTTGTGCCCGTTACAATATCCGATCTGGATGGGCATTCCGCCGTAAACGTTATTCTGAAGCACACCGAACGTATCAGTGTATTCAAGATCCGCACAACTTGCCACATATTCAACTCCCACGGGAAGCGGGGTCTTCTTGTCGAGCGCCTCTACGAGGCTGCTAAAATCATAACCTTCAAGAACCTTGCCATAAGATGCAAATTCAGGATCCGTAACTTTTTTGATCTCCATAATCTCTTCTCCTTTTCTATCCTTGCCGGATCAAAACAGACATTTAACAGTAGGATACAGTTTCTTAAACTGCTGGTATTTCTCTTCATATGCATCCGTCAGAAGCTTCTCGGGTTCGATGGTATCAACGACCTTGACAAGCTTCTCGGCCGCCTCTTGTACCGATGCAAACTGACCGCATCCTACGGCTGCGAGCATGGCTCCGCCGTATCCGGGACCTTCCTCTGCCGCTATCACCTGGACGCTTATTCCGAGCACGTTTGCGATGATCTTCTTCCAGAGAGGGCTCTTTGCCCCGCCTCCGCATATCTTGGTCTTTCTGATATCGATACCGAGCGACCTTGCGACTTCAAACGAATCCCTTATTCCGAAAGCAACGCCCTCAAGGACCGCCTGAGTCATGTCGGCTCTTGTTGTATCCATGCTCATTCCGATGAACATAGCCCTTGCATCGGGATTGTTGTGAGGGCTCCGCTCTCCCATCAGATAAGGAAGGAAAAATACATTGTTTTCTCCAAGCTTCGTGATCGGCTTCTGCTCGGCTGCATAATCCGACGTGCCGATGATGTCTTCCATCCACCACTTGTTGCAGCTTGCAGCGGAAAGCATGCAGCCCATCAGATGGAAGTTTCCGTCGGCATGTGCAAACGCGTGAAGCGCATTATTCTCGTCAACGCAGAACTCCTTGCTGGATATGAATATCGTTCCGCTGGTTCCGAGCGAGATGTTACATCTGCCGTTTCCGACCGTTCC
>JAFRIL010000232.1 GCA_017432845.1 Lachnospiraceae bacterium
AGGATCAAACTCTCTAATAAAGTTTAAAACCAGCTTACGCTAGCTAATTTGTTTCCGAATTTTACTCGAATTACTAATAATGTAAGGAATTTTTCGGGTTATTGGTTGTACTATTTCATTTTCAAGGTACGCCAAATGCATAAAAATAGAGACGCTCTTTCGAGCGGCCCTATTAATATATCACCCGTTTTTACCCTTGTCAACGGATTTTTTTGAAAATTTTTCCCAAAAATTCGGGCTTTTCAGTCCTCCCTTATCAGCGAGCCCGCGATCACTCTGAGAAGAGCGAACAGAACGCCCGCCACAGGCCATATTATCCACGATCTGCCCCAATCCGAAGTAAGGAAACTGTAAGCAAGAAATACTGCCACGATGAACAGCCAATATCCTGTTATCATCGGTTCAAGCTTCTTGGTCTTCTTTTTGTTTTCCTTCGTATAATCTCCGTTCTGGAGCAACATATTATAGGAAGAATATACTCCGCATATTGAGACAAACATGTAAACGGCTGTTGCCACAAGCAGAAGCAGGAGACATACAGAACCAATGGATGCCATCTCGCCCATTCCGAGAACGGAACTTACCACAACAGGTACGACTCCCAGGATTATCATGACAACTCCTATCGAAAGTGCTTTTGTATTTGTACTTTCATATGAAGTCTTTTTTTCCTTTACCATTCCGTCTACGCCGTACTCGGTCTCAAACACATCCTTTTCGATATAATCGAATTCGGACAGCTTCGATCCTTTTGATATAAACAGAAAAACCGCTATTCCGACCTGGATAAGAAGTATTGCAAGCCCTGTCGCTGTTGCGGCCGTGACCGAAAGTGCGCCTTTGCCCGACTGGGCAAGACCCATCAGAAATAACATTATCACAGGACTGGAGATACACAGGAAAACCCCGAGTCCTATCTTCGGCAGTATTTCCTTTCTTAATGAAATAAACCTTGTTGCCTCCTCCATTGAAACCTTCCTGACCAAACTGTCTGTGGAATTCTTTTCATATGTTATCTGAGCGTTTTCCGGCTCCATCTCGTCTTTTAAAAGGTAATCGGTACTGACGCCGAATATTTCAGCCATCTTAAGGATCTTCGACAGATCCGGAACACTTGAGGCTCCCTCCCATTTTGATACGGACTGTCTTGAGACATCCAGCATCTCAGCCAGTTCCTCCTGTGACCATCCGTTCTTTTTTCTCTCATTGATTATCTTATCTGCAAGTATCATCTGTTTTCCTTTCCGAAGCGGTTATGCTTCAAATCATGCGATCTTTGTTTTCTTTGTTCGAACGATCTGAAGATAACGCTTTCGGCAGTTGCATTCCATAAAGATGCCTTTTCAATTTGTCAACCGGTGGTTGCAAACAGAGATTTTTGGGGTTTACAGGACCTTGATCAGTTCCGACCGGATCGGTGCATAATGCTCATCGACGAGTCCGAAGTCCTTGTTCTTGTAATTCCACAGTGCGCGTCCTATCCCGTACTTCTCAAAACTTGCATGGATATCCTTCACCCAGGCAAGAGTATCCGGAAGCGGAGCCTGATCGATAACGCCGTACTCTCCGCAGTAGAGAGAAACGTTATTCTTTTCGGCATGTTCGCATGCCGGTTTAAATATCGTATCAAACAGCGGGCCTCCGTTATCAAGTCTTGGATCAAATACCGCCCCCATGTGATCCGGCGAGAACTCCTCGCTCTTTCTCCTCATGGTCTCCACATCGGCAGGATAGAACATCTCATAATCCTTGGTCATTCCCTCTACCCAGTATGCCTTCTGGTGTGTGAAGCACAGTGGCTCATAACAATGGAAATTGAAAACGATGTTGTCATCGACCGGAACATCGATCCCGCTGACTGCAAATACATTATTATAATGTACACCGCCTACGATTATCTTCCTGTCGGAATCGATCGATCGTATCCTTTTTATGGCATTTGTTGCGATCTCGTTCCACTTCTTTTGAAAATCACCGTTTACGACTTCGTTGAGAAGCTCAAATGTAAGATCTCTCTCACTGAAATATCTTTTGGCAAACATCTCCCACGTTTCATAAAACGTTTCCTGAAGATCGTCATCCTTAAAGAACCGGTCCGGATCGCTAACGGCCTGCGTGTCAAACATGTAGCCCTTTGCCTTGTGAAGATCGAGAACCATGTTAAGACCAAGATCATTACACCAGCCTATAAAATCATCTATATGGGACAATCCCTCCTCATTGGGAGCATCTCCCTTGTCACTTTCATTCATGAACACATCATAATCTATCGGAAGTCTTATGTGGTCGAGCCCGAATGAGGCGATCCTGTCTATATCCTCCTTTGTGATGAACCCGTTAAAGTGCTCCCTGTCATAAGAAACACACTGGCTCAGCCATCCTCCGAGATTGATTCCCTTTTGAAATCCTTCAAACTTTTTCATAACCTCTCCTTCCGTTACTGTCTGAGATATTTCTGAACATTATCATATGTGATCATACTGTAGGGTGTGAACACATATTTATTGAATGTAAGATCAACGTTTCCCGGAAACTCTTCATTGCTTCCGAGCGCATACGCCATCTCCATTATCATCTCTGCCTGTCCTTTTGAATCGTTATAAACCGTACCGTCAAGCTTCATCGTCCTGATCGCTTCAAGTGCTTCTTCCGTTCCGTTTATCCCGACAACAAACGGATCGAGCGGATAATTGCTCTCCTCGATCGCATCGATCGCCCCGAGAGCCATATCGTCATTGTTTGCGATCACCATTTCGATCTGGAACGGATATCTGTCTATAAGCTCGCGCATCCTGGTTCTTCCCTGGTCTCTGTCCCAGTTCGCATATTCGTCCCCGAGCTTTTCAAGCGAAAATCCGGCTTTCATCAATTCCTTCGGACACACGCTCGTTCTGACCAGAGTATCCTGATGTCCTGCCTCTCCTTCAAGTATGACATACTGGATAGTTCCGTTATCATTCGCATCTATCGATGCAAACTTCTGGGGATCCGAAAGAGCATCGGTTATTATCTTTGCCTGCATCTCCGCAGACTGTCTGGCCAAAGCTCCGACATAGTATATCTTGTCCCACCTTGACAGGTCTTCCTCAACAGGTTCCCTGTTAAAGAATATGACCGGAGTATCACTTTCCATTGCTTTGTCTATGATCACCATCGCGTCGGTCCTGTCTACCAGATTGACACACAGTACATCATAATTCTCCGATATGAACTTCTGAACCTGATCGTTCTGGGTCAGCTGGCTCTTTTTGGCACCTACGACCGAAAGCGTGATCCTTTTCCCGGTCTCTTTCTCCTTCTGCCGGCACCACTTGGTCATATACTTGGTCATCGAATCAACGAACGTATCATGCTCATCGTATGTAAGTACAGCTATCTTTACATCTTTTGAGGGACTCATCGAAACCGTGCCGCAACCGCAAAGTATCGCGGAAGCGGTCACCATGATCACCAGTGCCTTAGTCAACGAACGGGAACAGTAATGTCTGATTGTCTTCATCATACATATTCTCCTTCCGAACTATCCTGTGATCGATGACTTCATCCTGATATCTCTTTTGAAAATACGGTCTGTCAAGAGCATATATAGCTGCCAGATATCCCATACTGTACTCATTGGTATACAAAAGTGCCTTGATCCTCTTGTTATACAGATTATACACCGCCTTGTCAGAGGTTGCGATCGAATACACTTTACTGCTCTTGTTAAGATTCTCCAAGGCATCCATCAGCGCATCTGTTGTTGAATTGTCAAACGTAACTATAACGTCCGTTGCCCGGGATACGAGTTCCTTCTGGATGAATGTCCTGGTGTTTGCATTCTTCACCGCTTCGTTCTTTTCCCATTTTATGACTCGTCCGACTTTTCCTTCGATAGCATCCATCAGACCCTTTTCACGAAGCGCAACGCTTTGCCTTTCGGAATTCTCAAAGACTACCGACACCGTAACTATATTGCTCTCTTTTGCCACGATCTCTTCTCCGAGTTCATATCCCATCCTGTAATCATCGGGCGAAAAACACCGGTCACCCGCTTCTTCCGAACCGGTCTCAACAAATACCACCGGAATCTTCGGCTTCTTGTCTTTTATGAAAGTTCCTATCTCGTTACTGTTACATGCCGCAATTATAAGAGCATCGACGCCGTCCTCTATCTCCCTGTCGATGATCTCTTTCTGTTCGGCGGCATCATCTTCGGAACTCATCGTAAGAATATTGATATCCGCATTATTTTCGCCGCAGGCAAGTTCCGCTCCCTGCCGCAGATTCTCCCATCTTTCGGAATCCTCACCGTAAACTATCAGTGACACATGTCTGTGCTTTTCTTCGTGTGTCCTTCCTGTTGCCATAAAAATAATGACAACGAGCACTATCACCACAACGGATGCTATAGCAGGAAGGCTGCCGTTTTCTTTCAGATACTTCATTTTCTGCCTTCCTCCTTGCGGTATTCATCAATAGAAACCTTCGGAAGGTGTATCGTCACCGTAGTACCTTCGTCAAGTTCACTCTCGATCATCAGCCCGTAGTCGCCTTTGAAATATGTCTGTATCCTCTCGTTGACATTCCACAGACCTATACCGGAACCTTTCCCGCGGCTTCTTGCCTTATCGGTAAGAAGCGTAGCAAGAGTCTCTTCAGGTATTCCCATTCCGTTATCCGATACGGCGATATAAATATCCCCGTCCTTCTCATATCCTTTGACCTTTATCTCGCCCTCGCCGTCCATATGTTCAACGCCGTAGTAGATGGCATTTTCCAGAAGCGGTTGGACTATAAGTTTGATCGTTGCACAGTTTTCGATCGCGGGATCGATATCAATCTCGGCGGTAAACTTATTCTTGAACCTTACCTTCTGTATGTTCAGATAGTTCCTCGCATGCACTATCTCATCCTTGATCGGTATTATATTGTTTCCCTTGCTGAGGGATATTCGAAACAGCTGTGCCAGGGCTGTGACCATTGATATGGCATCTTTATACCGCTCACCTTCGATCATCCATACGACAGAATCAAGAGTATTATATAGAAAATGCGGGTTGATCTGGCTCTGAAGTGCATCCAGTTCGCTCTTCCTTTTTGCCTTCTGCTCTTTGACCATATCATCGGTAAGCTTTCTCATCTGTCTGATCATCGATTTTATCGTTCTCCCGAGGTGTCTGATCTCATGGGAACCTCCGATGAATATGTCGTCCTCATTCACAACATTTCCGGTAAATCCTTCCTCCAGATAAGTAATGGACTCCTCCAGTTTTCTGATGGGATCCGTTACAACATAGGAAATAAAATAGTTACCGAAAATAATGAGCACAAGGACGATGACCGCAACCATGAGCATGTAATTTCTCATCTGACCCATGTCAGGGGCAAGCTCACTTGTAGGTGTAACGCTCACGATCTTCCAGCCGGTGTAACCGACCGTCTTGACCACAACATCCCTTTCCTGTCCGTCAAAGTTTTCCGAAAATGCACCGTCCGCATGGCCGGCATGTTTACGATTGTTCTCCTTGACCAGTCCTGCGTAGATCGCTTTTTGCATCGGATGATAGATGATCCGTCCGTCCGCATCGCACAGATACACAAAGCCGACACCACCACCGTTTACTTTCTCAAACATCTGCTCGATCCCGCTGTAGTTCATATCAACAAGGAGAACTCCGTTCTGAACGTTTCCGAAATATGTCAGCTCCACGTTTCTGGACAGTGATACGACCCAGAAGTACCTGTAATTACTGTTGTCAAAAATGTTCTGTACGTGCGGTGTCGAAAAATGAAGGTTTTCGATCTCGTCACAGGCTTTGGTGAACCACTCCTGTTTCTTCAGATCCACTCCCTGTTTTCTCGATGATACCGGGGATGCCGCAACTATAGCACCATCTTCTGTCGCACAGACGATACTGGTGAGATTATCCTTGTTGGCATCATACAGAAGGTTCATCTCCTTGTTGATGCGCTCGGCTGTAAGATTCCTGTTCTTGATGACGCTGTAACACATCGTATCCGAAATACTCATCATATTTCTGATGTATGAGTTCAGGTTCCAGCTGACCTGGTCCACGATCTGCTCATTCTCCTTGATCGTGTTCTCTCTTATCGTATTGATCGAATGGGTATAAAAAGCGATAGCCATGGCAGCGATACTGATCACCGATATCGCCGTAAATGACAGTGAAATTGTCCACTGAAGACTTCTTTTTTTGTATCCTTCTTTGATGAAATCGGGCATGCTTTATTTTCTGTATTTTGAAGGTGATATACCGAAGTGTTTCTTGAACACATAACTGAAATAGTTCGGTTCTTCGTATCCGACCATTCCCGCAATGATATAACTCTTTTCATCTGTTGTATCAAGGAGCCTTTGAGCTTCGTTCATGCGAACACCGGTAAGGTATGTGACAAAACTGACACCTGTTTCCTTTTTGAACACGGATGAAAAATATGACGTTCCCACGCCCAGATATGAACATATCTCATCAACGGAGAGTTTACTCTCCCCGTAATGATCCGCTATGTACTGCTTCGCATCCTCGGCAAGCTTTTTGGCAGAATCCATCCTTCCGTTACTGATCTTCTCCCATAGTGTTACGGTCAGTTCTATAAGCCTTCCGGCAAAATCATCCATGGATGAAAATCCCGCCATCTCCTCGTTCGTATTAATGCTCCCGAATCCGGTCTCGGAAAGGCTGATACTGTGACCGCGGGAAAACCTGAGAAGTTCTACTACGAATTCCGCATAAAAGATCTGCAGCTGATTCAGATTGATATTCGATCTTTTGAGCTTGTCGACAAAATCACATATCTCTTTTTCAATGCTCTCCTTTGTACCGACCTTGACCTGGCGCATGATATGGCGTATCTGTTTTTCACTTACATAATCTTCCAAAGGACGCTGAGGATCAACGTCGCTGATGCATATCGCCTGATTTTCTCCGACAAAGATCCTGTGATGGAATGCATCCTTGGCCTCAAGGAATGATGTGTGGATGCTCTCGGCATTGCCGTACACTCTCCCGATACCGGCGCAGACATTCGCATCAAGTGACCTGTGGGCGATCTTGCATATCCTGTCCATCTCCTCGACAAAGACCGGATATTCCTGCGTGCTCTTAAGCCGTGCGAGTACACATACTGTGTCAAGATATACAAAAGCCTCAACGGAAAGGACGTCTTTGAACCTTTCCGCAACTATCTGCTTAAGTGAAACCGCCATGAGGTTTTTGTTGAGCTTAGCGGCATCATCCGACACCGGTGTGATACGGAATGCCCCCGCACAGTAAAACGCAGACTCAATATGAAGATCAAAATCCTTCTGGTATCTGTCCAGATCAAACTGAAGCTCTCTTCCTTCGAGCAGTCCTATGATCAGCTGCTCCTTCATCATCGGCCGGCTGTCTTCGTAATACTTGGATAACAGTTCCACATTCCTGCGCTGCTTGATCTGTTCATCCAGCCTGTCCTTGATACGGATGAATATGGCACGCAGTTCATCGGCATCGACCGGCTTTAGTATATATTCCTCGGACTCGAGCCTTATCGCTTCCTTGGCATATTCAAAATCATCATAGCCGGAGAATATGACACTGCGAAGATCAGGCAGCTTTTCCTTCATCTTGTGAAGCATGGTCAACCCGTCCATGAACGGCATCTGTATGTCGGTCATAACCACATCGGGTTCACAGTTTTCGGCAAGCTCAAGTGCCTCCTCACCGTTCTCTGCGGTTCCCACAACTGTGAATCCTATCTCTTCCCAGTTTATCCTCTTTCTGATGGCTTCTCTTACTTCTTCCTCGTCATCGACAAGGATGACTTTGTACAGATCCAATGCCTATTCCTCCATGGCAAGATTTAAAATCATATGAAATGATTTTAACATCGCACCAGCAAATAAACAACAAGGCTGCGGTAAACCGCAGCCCTTGTCATGATTACGAAGTAATCTTGACACGGCGACATCTTCGAAGAAGATGTTGGTTGTTCGACATGCCAAGATATTAGATTGATTTAGTTCTTCTTTCTCTTTGAGATAACGTCAAGCGTTACAGCCAGGAGAAGAACAACACCCTTGAAGATCTTCTGAACATCCGTTGTGAATCCCATCAGGGACATTCCGTTGTTAAGGATACCCATGATGAAAGCACCGACAACTGCTCCGACTATCGAACCTGCACCACCGGCAACCGCAGCGCCACCGATGTAACACGATGCGATCGCATCCATTTCGAAACCGTCACCGGCCTTCGG
>JAFRIL010000233.1 GCA_017432845.1 Lachnospiraceae bacterium
AGGAACCGTCCCCCTGTCTCAGTCCACTTGTCACAATATGGTATAATGACTGACATGGCACTTGACGGAATCACAATACATGCCCTGACGGACGAGCTGTCGCGACGGCTGTCCGGAGGTCGAATATCAAAGATCGTTCAGCCCGAGAGCGATGAACTTATGCTGACGGTAAGGTGCGATGACGAAAATGTGAGGGTCCTGATATCGGCAGGAGCATCGCTTCCTTTCGTATACATCACCGACATCAACAAGCAGGCGCCGCTTACCGCGCCCAATTTCTGCATGGTCCTTCGTAAACATATATCAGGGGGGCGCTTAGTTGACATAACTCAGCCGGGCCTTGAGCGAATAATCGAGTTTACTGTAGAAAGCCTTGATGAGATGGGCGATAAATGCATCCGAATCCTTACCGTGGAGCTTATGGGTAAACACTCCAACATAATCCTGCGAAAGCCGGACGGGGTGATAATCGACAGCATCAAGCACATATCCGCAGCTACCTCTTCCGTAAGAGAAGTGCTGCCCGGAAGGACATATTTCATACCAAATGCTGATGACAAGCTTGATTTACATAACTATATTTTATGTCACGCAAATGCAGACCCGGACACCTGCGATATGTCAACCTTATGTAAACCAACTCCGCTCGCAAAATCATTATATACAACTTTCACCGGTTTCTCCCCTGTCCTAGCCGAAAGCATCTGTGAACAGGCAGGGCTTGACAGCCAGCGGGGTGCCAACACTTATGAGAATGACGAGTTATGTAAACTAATTGGCCCGCTCTCCTCTCTTGATGATACGGTTTCGGCAAATGATTTTCACCCTTTTGTTATAAGTGATGAGACAGGCGCTGCGATCGAGTTCGAGGTTGTCCCGTTGATCCAGTATAAGAGCATGGACCATAAAGCATACGATACGGTATCGCTTATGCTCATATCATATTATGCGGACAAAAACGAGCACGCCAGGATGCGACAGAAAAGTGCCGATCTGCGCAAGATCGTAACTACTCTTCTTGAACGTGCTTCCAAGAAATCCGACATACAGAAGAAGCAGCTTGACGATACTAAGAAAATGGATAAATACCGGCTATACGGTGAACTCCTGCAGACTTACGGCTACAGCGCCGAAGATGGCGCCAAAGAGATTTCGTGCGAAAACTATTACACCGGAGAAACGATCACCATACCTCTTGATCCGATGATTTCCGCGATGGCCAATTCGGTAAAGTATTTCGACCGCTATAACAAACTCAAGCGCACGAAGGAAGCCGTTACAAAGCAGCTGGCCTCAACCGAGGCGGATATCACTCATCTTCGTTCCATCCTCTCAAGTCTTGACATTGCATCAGACGAGAGTGATCTTGCCCAGATCAGAGATGAACTTTCTGACAGCGGTTATATCAAAAAGCGCTCTTCGAATAAGAAAAAATCACAGGCCAAGAGTTCTCCGATCCGTTTCATATCATCGGATGGTTTTAGCATACTGGTCGGAAAAAACAACTATCAGAATGATGAACTGTCATTTAAGACTGCAAAGGGAAATGACTGGTGGTTTCATGCAAAGCAGATGCCCGGAAGCCACGTTATACTCTTATGCGAAGGAAAAGAGCCGACGGACCTGGCATTCGAAGAAGCGGCAAGTCTTGCTGCATACTATTCGAGCGGGCGAAGCATGGGAAAGGTCGAGGTTGATTACGTAAAAAAAAGCGAGCTCAAAAAGCCCGCAGGTGCTAAGCCCGGATTCGTCGTGTATTACACAAACTACTCCATGACCGCCAAAGCCGTTATTCCCGAAGGTGTCACGGAACTTTGACCTTGTCGAGGATAAGCTGGAACTTGACCTCGTTCCCTTCGTACTTGATCTGTCCGGTGTGCCATGCTTCTCTTAATGTCATTTTCTTGGCTGCAAGTTTTAAGATCACATCAGCCGTTGCGATGATCCTTCCGTCATGATTGTAATAATTGTACGGTTCAACTATGCAGGCACGCTCCGCAATCTCGACATAAAACGCTCCCGCTCCCTCACCTACAATATCGACTTCTATCGCAATATGTTCAAAAACCTCACGAGCATCCGCATTCTCAAAAGTCTTCCTGACTCTCTTAACTATCTGCTCGTAAGTGACAGATTTTTTCTCCGCCATGACACTAACTCCTCATAAGAAATGATACAGATCATATCCGTATATCATCATTCTATTTGATTGTTGAGTTATAGTCAAGTTGTTAGTTAGTGCTAACATTTTTAGCGGCACATTTTTTATCAGTGTCTGAAGATTATCTCTCCCGTTTCATCATTCATCGATTCGATTATCGCAAGCGACTCAACTCTCACACCCCGCTCCCGCAGGCGTTTTCCGCCATCCTGAAAACCTTTTTCGATGATGATCCCGACTCCCTGCAAAGTCGCACCGGATTCTTTTATCAGATCGATGAGTCCGTCAGCCGCACATCCGTTTGCAAGAAAATCATCAACGATCAGAATCTTATCTTCGCTCTGAAGATACTTCTTTGAAACGATAACATCGTATACTCTTTTATGTGTGAACGATTCTATCTTGGTCGAATAAACCGAACCGTCAAGATTGATCGACTGACTCTTTTTTGCAAAAACAACAGGCACGTTAAAATACTGTGCGACGATCGCAGCGATCGCGATACCTGATGCTTCGACAGTGAGGATCTTGGTCACCTCAACATCGGAAAAGATCCGTTTGAATTCCTTTCCGATCTCATTCATAAGATCTATATCGATCTGGTGGTTTAGGAAACTGTCCACCTTTAAGACATTTCCGGCCTTTACAACACCGTCTTTTTTGATCCTTTGCTCGAGAAGTTCCATTTATCTTTCCTCCCGGAAATAATTCATACCAAGACTCTGCGGCGGCTGATCCTCACGCCGGTTACGCATACTCGTAAAGATAAGAACTATGAGTGTGACGATATAAGGTATCATCTTGTACAGCTCTTTAAGTTCCATATGCTCCATTCCGGTCGGTATGTACAGATACAATATGTACAGACCGCCGAAGAAGATCGCAGCAAGTATTCCCAGATCTGCCTTCCACAGCGTGAAGATAACAAGTGCGATTGCGAGCCATCCTCTGTCGCCGAAAGCATCGTTACTCCATATCCCGCATGCATAATCCATAACATAATACAGTCCGCCGAGTCCGGCGATAACGCATCCGATAACGGTCGCACTGTACTTGTACGCGATAACATTTATACCGGCCGCATCCGCGGTCGCAGGATTTTCTCCGACGGATCGCAGGCACAGACCGGTCCTTGTCTTCTTAAGGACATGTGCCACGATAAGAGCGATCGCGATCGCAGTATACGCGAGAAATCCGTATGAAAATAACAGCTTTCCGAACCATCCGAGACTGCCCGCAAACGGAAGCTGAGTGCGGAATACCGCGCTTGTTTTGGAAAGAGAGATCGAAGGAAGATCCGCCTTGGAAAGCTTGATCAAGGATCCTCCGAAGAAGTTACCGAATCCGACTCCGAACGTTGTCATCGCAAGACCCGTAACGTTCTGGTTGGCACGAAGCGTCACCACAAGAAACGAATAGATAAGTCCCATTATGGCTGATCCGAGTATACAGCAGCAAAGAGGGATGAGGACGGCAAGTAATGCGTTCACATCACCTTCGCCGACAGAATTTTCATAAAAGAATGATCCTATAACACCGCTTATAGCGCCGACATACATGACACCGGGAAGTCCTAAGTTGAGGTTTCCTGATTTTTCCGTAACGATCTCTCCGGTACATCCGAACAGGAGCGGAATCGCCTGCGCCACGGCCCTCGGTATGAATGCAAGAAATCCTAACATATCACGCCTCCCTGTGCTTTCTTCTCAACCGGATCTCGTAATTGATAAAGAACTCACATCCGATTATGAAGAACAAAATAATCCCCGTCAGTATATCGGAGAACGACTGGTTAAGATCAAAATTGGTTGCGATCTCTCCGGCACCCCTGTCCATAAATACGATGATGAAGCTAGTTGCGATCATCGCAAAGGGGTTGAACTGCGCCATCCACGAAACTAGCACAGCCGTAAATCCTCTGCCGTCCGAGATGGTGTCGGTAAGCGTATGATTGATGCCGCCTACAAGAAGCAGTCCCACAAGTCCGCAGAGCGCACCGGAAAGAAGCATTGTTCTGATGAACACCTTCCTGACATTAATGCCAACATATACCGATGTCTTCGGAGATTCGCCGACAACCCTTATCTCGTATCCGTGCTTTGTGTACTTGATATATACGTAAACAAACGCCGTTACAAGTGCCGCTACGACTATCGGAAGAAGATACTTGGATCCGAACAGCTGCGGAAGCCACCCGGCATGTGAATCCTGGTTGATGATGCCGATCTTACCCGATCCCTTCGGAACTTCCCACAGTATCGTAAAGAACAGGACAAGCTGCGTTGCTATGTAGTTCATCATTAGCGTTGACAGTGTTTCGTTCGTGTTCCAGAGCGCTTTGCAAAGTGCCGGGATAAAACCCCAGAGTGCACCGAGCACAAGGCTTGATATGAGCATCAATATCATGATCACCGCATTTGGAAGCTTGCCTTCCAGACATATCATGCAGGCTGCCGCGCCAAGTCCTCCCATGAGCACCTGGCCTTCTCCTCCGATGTTCCAAAATCGCATGCGGAATGCGATCGTAAGCGACAAAGATATTATCAGTAGTATCGACACATCCTGAAGTGTGATCCATGTCTTGCGTGCTGATCCGAACGCGCCCGATACTATCGAGGAGTATACTTCGAGCGGGTTGATGCCCGTTGTAAGTCCCGTGATTACCGCGCATACTATGAGCGCTATAACGACCGCCGCCGCTCTTATGAGCATGGCCTTACGTTTGGGCATGGCGCCCCGCTTGGAAAGATGTATGAGCGGCTCTTTAGTTTTAGTTTCCATCGCTCTTCTCCTTTCCATTCTGTTCCGAAAGGCTTGTCATAAGAAGGCCTATCTCATTCTTTGTAACCTTCTTGGCATCGACGATATCGCTCACCTGTCCGTCACAAAGGACCATTATCTTGTCGGATATCTGCATGAGTACATCCAGATCCTCTCCGACAAACAGCACGGCCACGCCTTTCTTCTTCTGTTCGTTGATAAGATCGTATATCTTGTATGAACTGTTTATGTCAAGGCCTCTTACCGCATATGCAGTCAGGAGCACCTTCGGATTGGACGATATCTCACGTCCTACGAGTATCTTCTGGATGTTGCCACCTGACAGCCTCCGTACCGGTGTCTCCAATCCCGGCGTCGATACGTCAAGAACGTCCACAACCCTTTCGGCAACCTTTCTCGGCTTGTCACGGTCGGTGAACCACTTGTGGCTCTCGCCGAAAGTCCTGAGCATCATGTTCTCGGATATGTTCATGTTCCCGACAAGTCCCATTCCGAGTCTGTCCTCGGGCACGAATGAAAGGGCGACTCCGAGTTCCCTTATATCGCGCGGATGCATACCGATAAGTTCAGTCTCTTTGCCGTTCTCATCTATGTATATCACGGATCCGGTATCAACCTTCTGGATCCCGGCGATCGCCTCAAGTAATTCCTTCTGACCGCTTCCCGAGATACCGGCTATACCGAGTATCTCACCGGAGTTCATGTAAAAGCTCACGTTCCTGACCTTCTGGACTCCTTCGATATCCGTGATGTTTATATTCTTAATGACCAGCCTCTTTTGCGGATTGACGGGTTCGGGCCGCTCAATATCAAGAGTGACTGCGTGCCCAACCATCATATCGGTCATCTCCTGCGGTGTCGTGTTCTTTGTCTCAAGTGTTCCCGCATAACTTCCCTGGCGCAGCACCACAACCCTGTCTGATATGGCCATGACCTCCGCAAGCTTATGAGTGATGATAACGATGGACTTTCCGTCATTTTTCATGTTCCGCATGACCTCGAACAGTCTCTCGGTCTCCTGCGGCGTCAGAACGGCTGTCGGCTCATCGAGTATGAGGATGTCCGCGCCGTGATAGATCACTTTTACAATCTCGACCGTCTGCTTTACCGAAACGGTCATGTTATATATCTTCTTGTCAGGATCAACGTCAAATCCGTAGCGATCGCATATTTCCCTGATCCTCTTTTTGGCAAGCGAAACATCGTACTTGCCTTCTTCGCCAAGTACGATGTTCTCCCATGCCGTAAACACGTCCACGAGCTTAAAATGCTGATGTACCATACCGATGCCGAGCTTTGCAGCCTGAGCGGGCGAAGAGATCAGAACCTGTCTGCCGTTTATGAATATCTGTCCGGCGTCCGGGTAGTATATACCCGCGAGCATGTTCATAAGTGTCGTCTTGCCGCTGCCGTTCTCCCCAAGGAGCGATACTATCTCGCCCCTGTACAGGTCAAAGTCGACATCGATATTTGCCTGTTTGATATCAAATCTTTTGCATATGCCGCGCATCTGTACCGCGGCTTCTTTATTGGACAAAATGTACCCCCTGCCGGCTTAGAATGCTGTATCCAGAAGAGTTATACCGTCGATCTGCAGATCAAAGTACGGAGCACTTCTGAGTCCGTCACCGGATTCGTTGAAATAACCATCCTTGATGACTTCGTGATCGCCCTCGTAATTAGCGTCCGTGTCAACGTCTGCCATGTAGGTTGTAACTTCCTTGCCTTCAACCGTGAATGTGCTCGTATCGAAAACATGAAGTTTGCCGGCTATAAGATCTGCCTTCGCCTTTTCTACAGCCTCTTCCGTTCCGGGGGCAACGTTCTTGCCGAAATGATCGATAACAACAGATCCTGTCTCAAGAGTTCCCGTGTAATCTGCAGGAATCGCCTCTCCTCTTGCTGCCTTTGTGATCGAATCGGCAAAGTAAGGAGCCCAGTCTATCTTACAGTAGGAAATGTATGTCTCGGGACAAGCCTTGTCCGTAGGTCCGTTGTATGAACTGTTGGGAACCCCTGCGTTCTCACATGCAGTGGGAGCTCCCATTGAATCGGCATGCTGACTGATGAATACGCAACCGTCGGAAATAAGCTTTGTAGCGCCTTCCTTCTCTGCTGTCTCATCGTACCATGAACCCGTGAATGTGACTTCCATCGTAGCCGAAGGGCAAACAGAACGTGCACCGAGGAAATATGATGTGTAGCCGCTTATAACTTCTGCATATGTGAAAGCTCCGATATAACCGATCTTGGCCTCTTCAGCCGTGATCTTGCCGGAATCGATGAGTTCATTGAGCTTCATGCCTGCCGCTATACCTGAAAGGTAACGGCCTTCGTATATTGATGCAAATGCATTGTGGAAGTTCGGAAGGTTCTCTGTATGAGCCTTTGTACCGGTTGCGTGGCAGAACTGGACATCAGGATATTCCTTGGCTGCCTCGATCATGTAATCTTCGTGTCCGAATGAGTCTGCGAACACATAGCCGCAACCCTGATCGACAAGCTCGCATGCCGCATCATAGCACTCCTGTCCCTCGGGGATATTCGTCTTGAAAACTGCCTCAACACCTATCTTCTCGCATGCTTCCTTCGCTCCGTTGATGAAGTTAAGGTCATATGTGCTGTTCTCATCATGAAGACAGATGAAACCTGCCTTGATATCGAGCTTATCGCCCGATCCGGAGTCCTTTGCGCCGGTTGATGCAGGGGCCGCACCCGTGCCGCCGCAGGCACATAATCCGACAGTCATTGCTGTTGCAAGAAGCAACGAAATAATCTTTTTCATAATCTTCCTCCCGAACTGTTATAAATATTCTCTTAGTCACAATATATGACGTTTAAATGATACCTTAATACAATATATTGTTGTAAACGTTTCGTCAATGCACAAAACTATAAAACTAAGTGTTATTTTATTATCCGTGATTTTGCACAATTCTCGAGGTCATTTTTCTATTGTTCGTCAAGAAGTACAATTTTTGACCTCCGAAATTGTTGACATTTACTAGTGACATGTTATTATATAGGCACAGACAGACAATATATTGTGTTCTGTCTGTTGAGGAGAGGAAAAGAAAGGTAGGGATTAAGATGAGAGATTACTACATTAGACAAAAAGGAAAAGAAACGTTATACTTCGCCACATTCGATGAGATGATCGAGTGCTTCAACAAAATGGACGAGTGCGACAAGCACTTCTGCACCGTTCATGACGACAGCACAGGAAGATATGCGCCCGGTTACGACATTGTATGGGCACACGGCAATCTCGACCACGCTTTCAAGCATGTGGCTTGATGTTGTAAGGAGGGACCTATTGAGGTCCCTTTTTTGTTGCTTGACATATCAGGTCATGGTGAGTAGTATAAGGATTGTGTTGCGCAAGATATAATTGAAGTGTCGGCGCTCCACGTGTAGGCAGGTTCTTCCCACTTCGTGGGCCCCTCCTACCAACATACTTCAGGGCAGGGTGAGATTCCCGACCGGCGGTGATCCCTTTGGGGTAAGTCCGCGAACCCGCAAAACAGCGAGGCCGACCCGGTGAGATTCCGGGACCGACGGTACAGTCCGGATGAAAGAAGGAGGAAAAAATGAATAAAAAAAGTTTTGATCCACGCCAGATTACTATTCTGGCAATGTTTACGGCGCTCTCGTTCGTTCTGGTCCTCGTTTCCGAGGCAATTCCCAAAGTCGAAGGTTTCTTA
>JAFRIL010000234.1 GCA_017432845.1 Lachnospiraceae bacterium
AGAGCCTTTTGGCATATATTCAAACGGTTATCTGTGCGATCTTCCGGTACTTCGCGGAGGAAGTCTTGTATCTTCGTTCGCGAACGCATATTATAATGGATGCGGAGTACCTGTCATGGGATTTTCGGCCGCCAGAGGCGGGACGAGCATCGGATACTGGCAGAGTGCAAATGCCCAGCAGGAACTGTCGTCAAAATATGATACAATAAAAGCGTGGTGTGCCGCCAACAATGTTACGATCAGAAGAAAATATGCCGTATGGCTTCAGGGGGAGACAGACGGAGTGGGACATATCACGAAGAGCGCATATAAAACCGGACTTGTAGGCGTGTTCAGCGGCATGTTTGCCAAAGGACTCGAGCAGGTATTCGTTATAACCATCGGACAGTATGGGGGGCTTCCGGGGACGTACGATGAGGTTGCGGCGGCGCAGATAGAGCTGTGCGCGGAAGATCCGCGTTTTACACTCGGATCATCAGCGCTTCGGACACTTCCGGATTCATACCTTACGGACGGGTGCCACTACAATCAGGCTGCGCTTAACATAGTAGGCGCCCAGTGCGGAAACGCAGCGGCCGCAAGGTCAAAGATGATGCATTAGCCTGCAGATATACAATTTGGAGAAAACGTGTATAACATAGCATTCTTTCTTGGGGAATTACAACTTGATTCGCAGCGCAAGGTTCTTGAAGGTATAGTTGAGGCTGCAAAGAAGGACGGTAACAATGTCATCGTGTATTGCCTGACTCTTTCCACCGATGAAGAGTTTAACATCGGTGAGTCATCGGCAATGCTGTACGATGATTTTTCACAGTACGACGGATTTATCATCTATGCGGAAAGCATATATTCCGCATCTATCAGGACCAAGGTCGTTTCCAAGATCATGGAGCAGCATAAGCCTGTTGCATCCATCGACTGCCCGCTTCCGGGCATGATCAATGTTTCAAGCGATAACGAGTCGGCGATGCAGAAGCTTTCAAAGCATCTGATCAACGAGCATAATATCAGGACGGTCAACTTCATAAGCGGCCCCGAGGATTCTCTCGATTCCGTAACCAGAAAGCGTGTGTTCGAGATGGAGATGGTCAAAAAGGGCATGAAACTGGAAAAGGAGCGGTGTTATACCGGAGATTATTATGCCAGAAGCGGAAGGGCAGCCGTTGCGTACTTTGAGAGCAAGGGAGTGCTTGAGGCTGATGCATATGTATGTGCCAACGATCAGATGGCTCTCGGTGCTTTTTATGCTCTTACTGACAGGGGCGTTAAGATCCCGGAGGATACTATCCTGTCGGGGTATGACAACATATTCGAAGCAGCCAATCACTATCCGAGGATCACGACGGTCAACCGTTTTGAGAAAAAGCTCGGAGAGGCAGCGTACGAGAACGTTATACTGGCTATAGAAGGAAAGGAATACGATAAGGATCCTGTGATAGATTCGGAGCCCGTGTACGCGGAGAGCTGCGGATGCTCGGCGGTACGCCCGGTCAATCACCGTATCGTCGTAAACCAGTACTCCAGAAATAAACTGCGTGAAGCAAGATATTCCGAAATGATCAGTGAACTCACCGTTGAGCTGACGAATGCACAGACAGCGGAAGATATCTGTAACGCATTAAAACCCCGCGTGAGCGAACTGGGCGGGAACGCATTCTGTCTTCTGACCAGTGATGATGAGAACTCAAGTTTTGAATCGGGTGTCAATGTCGTAGCCGGTATCAATTATTATAACGGCAAGTTTGGGGCAGTTTCCAAAGAATACGTCAGAGAACATCATCCGCGGTTTGACAAAAAGGTCGGAGGTCATCTGTACATAATCGATTCGATCCACTACAGGGAGAAGTTCTACGGAATAGCGATCATAAGGGATTCCAACATGCCGTTCTTCTCGGAGTTCTACAGAGTGCTGATCATGACGTTATCAAGCGCTCTTGAGAGGGTCAGGAATGTACGGACGATGCAGAAGATGATCAAAACCCTCGATGAGATGTGGGTATTCGATCCGATGACTCATGTGTACAACCGTGCCGGGTTCTTCAAGTTCTCGGAAGAGATAATGCAGAAGGCAAGGATGGAAGAAAAGGATATGTTCTTCATCTTCCTTGATCTTGACGGACTTAAGATCGTTAACGATGAATACGGTCATGAGATGGGAGACCGGATGATATGCGATATGGCCGATGTGCTTAGAAAACTTCGAAACCGTGAGGAACTCCTGATGCGTTACGGTGGCGATGAGTTTGTAGTGTTCGGCAGGGGCCGGACATCTTCCGAGGTGGAAGAGGATATCGACAGGATCAGAAAAGCTATGAAAGAGCTCAACGACAGAGGCGAGCGGATCTACAAGCTGGATGCGAGCATCGGATATTACATGGTGCCGTATGATAATGAAAAACCCCTGTCGGCGCTTATCGAACTGGCCGATCAGGAAATGTACAAGGAAAAAAGAGAAAAACACAAGAGGTAACCTTTCGGTTACCTCTTTCTTATTTCTATACTGCCGCCGTTTTTTAGGTCTTTGCCGTCAAGCAGCAGAAGCTTTTCGGCAAGAAGTTTTGACAGCCCGGAATATATGGTGCATATAGTGATGAGTTCATCGGTGTTTGTTGCGCTCTCTTCAATGATATCTTCGTGATCGAGTATCGGACCTGCCACAAGCCTTATCTGTTTCAGAAAATACTTTATCGTTGACTGATGTGTTTCCGAGTATCTGTCATAAATGATGCGAAGCTCATCATCCGGTATGTCCATCGGAATGATATGTGATATGACCGCTATCGGAAGAGTCTGTTTTAACGTACATATCATTACAAGATACGCGATATGTTCGCGGTAGTATTTCTTTTTGATGGGCTCCGGCATTATCTTCGTGCGAACGTAATTGTTGATCGTTGCCGCCGTGATGATCTGCTCATCCTTAAGCTCGGGCGGAAGATAATCAAGATATTCTTTGAGCAGTATGATTATCTGCTCCATATAAAGGCCGATGTTCGGGATCTCGTTCCATGTCGGGAGTCTGTAGTCTTCAAGATATTTCTCCCAGCGGCGGAGCTTTCCCGCAACAAGATCTTTGTCAAAATTCATCTTTGCACCTCCGTTACGGCCTGTATCAGCCGCTCTGATACCGTGAGTATATCATCTTAGCAATCGGATTTCATCATGTTTTTACTATTGACATAGAGAAGTACACTTGATAATCTAATATAGGATATTAGATAGGCGATATCCTGTTTTGCATGCTTTGGAAAAGGAGAGTATATGAGCGACTATGTGATAATGTCGGATACCGGCAGCGATATTGAATTTGAAACGCTTCGCAAGTGGGGGATCGGTTTTCGCGGACTGACATTCCATTTTGAAGACGGAGTTGAGCATCCCGAAGGCGAAATGTCCATGAGTGAATTCTATTCAAGGATGCGTGCGGGTGAAGTCAGCAAAACGAGTGCCGTCAATTCACAGAGTTTTAAGGAACTGTTCGAGGAAGCTTTAAAGGCCGGAAAGGATATCCTGTACCTCGGCTTCTCATCGGGGATCTCGGCAACATCGAATTCCGCAATGATGGCGGCAAACGAACTTCGCGAAGAATATCCGGAACGAAAGCTCATCACTATAGATACACTTGCGGCATCTGCCGGAGAGGGACTGATACTCCACCTTGCGGTTGAAAAGAAAAAAGCGGGTGCGGATATAGATGAGAACGCCGAATATATAAGAGGCCTTCTTATGAACGTGGCCCACTGGTTTACGGTAGAGGATCTCGTATATTTAAAGAGGGGCGGAAGAGTCAGTGCCGCTGCGGCCTTTGCGGGAGGAGTGCTCGGCATCAAGCCCGTGCTTCATGTAGATAACGAAGGAAAGCTCATCAACATGAAGAAGGTTCGCGGACGTACCCAGTCACTTAAAGAGATAGCAAAGAAGTACATGGAGACGGCACTCGACCCTAAGGGCACATATTACATTTCTCACGGTGACTGCCTGGATGATGCCAAGGAACTTGAGAGTATGATAATGGCAGAAGGCGGAAGCAGCTGTGAACTGATAACGCAGATCGGAATGGTCATCGGTTCTCATGCAGGCCCCGGCACGATAGCGCTGTTCTTCCTTGCCAAGGAAAGATAAGATCCGGTAAGGTGCTGTCAGTCCGTACTGTCTTCTTTGGGGATCTTGGAGAAGAAGCGTTTTGCCATAAACAATGCCGGAGCGACCGACAGGACAAATGAAAGAGGCTGGGCCTCCTGTACACCGGCAAGGCCCCTGACCATGGGAAGAAATACCAGCATAGGGATCAGAAGTATACCCCCGCGCAGTGATGAGAGCACTGACGCGGGGATTTTTTGCCCGCTCGACTGCATGAGCATCTCGGTGATCATGACTATGGGAAGCGGTACCTGCGCAAGGCACTGGAGAATGAGTGCGCGACGGCCTACCGCGATTACTTCGGGGTCGTCACGGAATAGTCTTATCAGCTCTTCGGGAAAGATCAGGGCAAATACCGTAAGTATTGTCATGACCGCAAGTGACAGATATAAGGTGAATCTGTAGGCTTCACGCAGCCTTTTGTACTTGCCTGCCCCAAAGTTGAATGCACATACCGGCTGGAATCCCTGTCCGATACCGAGTGCTATGGCTACAAGGAAAAACGATACGCGTGTCACTATAGTCATGGCCGATACACCGGCATCGTGTGCAAACTGCGCGGCCTTGAAATTGATCATTATGGTTGCCAGGCTTCCAAGTCCCTGGCGCAGCAGTGAGGGAAATCCCGTGCCTGCAATGTCTGCGATAAGAGGGCCCTTAAAATCGATATATGCGAATCTTAGCTTTGTCTGTGTCTTGCCGGACAGGAACATAAACAGAAGAATAGCGAAGCTTATGAACTGGGATATCGCAGTTGACAGGCCGGCTCCGGCTATGCCCATCTTCATGCCGAATATGAACAGTGCATCGCCTCCGATGTTGAGCACTCCGCCGGTGAGAAGCCCGATCATACCGAGCTTAGCCTTTCCTTCGTAGCGAAGCATGTTGTTGAGCGTAAAGCTTGATGAACAAAACGGGGCAACGAACATGATGTTGTTTAAGTACGCTTTGGCATAAGGAGCGATCGTGTCAGTGCTGCCGAGCATGACTATCAGTTTATCCTCAAATACGAATCCGAGGATGGCGATGATCACACCGCTCAGAAACGAAGCGGCAAATCCGGTAGATGCAACATAGCTTGCGGTACTAATATCCTTTGCACCGAGCTTTCTGGATAAAATGCTGCCGGCGCCTTGGCCGAACATGAAACCGAAAGCCTGCAGGATAGCCATGAACCCGAATACGACTCCGACTGCGCCGCTTTGAGAAGTCCCGAGACTTCCGACAAAAGCGGTATCAACGAGGTTATATATAGTGGTCGCCATCATGCTCAGGATCGTCGGTATGGCAAGTGTGATGATAAGGCGCGGTACCGGAACCTTCGTCAGGCGGTCATATTGCTGTTTTGCTGATTCGTTTGACATTTCCATAAGGATGATTATACAATATCAAAATAATTTTGCACTACAATGATTTTGGGTTGATGGGGAATATTATGATCATAAGGAGTGCTTATCATGGAAAAAAAACTGAATGTTCTTGTTATCGCATCACTTCTTGCCGCGATAACGACTATAGCAACCATTGTTATCAGGATCCCCATTTTTGCCACAAACGGATATATTAATATCGGAGATGCTATCGTTCTTTTGTCCGCATGGTTTCTCGGCAATCCCTACGGAGCGCTTGCCGCAGGGATAGGATCGGGACTGGCGGATCTTCTTGCCGGATACCCGGCCTACATTCCCGGAACAACTGTTATAAAGTTTCTTATGGCGTTCATTTGGGCTGTGATCTTTAAGATGCTTACCAAAAAAGGTCTGTCGGATGCGGCATCATCTGTCATAAGTTCGGTCATAGCCGAGATATGGATGATACTCGGATACCTGCTGTATGAATCTTTCCTTCTCGGATATGGAAAGGCAGCACTTGCATCCGTTGCCGGAAACGCCACTCAGGCTGTTGCAGGCCTTGTTCTCGGCAGTGCTTTGATGGCTTTACTGAAAAAAATAAAAAACCTATTGACATACTAGGTAAATGATATTATACTCCTCCTATACCCATTAAACCCATTCATGTAGTGTAGATTTAATCAGGCTAATAAGGAGGAGTAATATTATGAGTGATTACAGGTTTGAGACACTTCAGTTACACGTAGGACAGGAACAGCCAGATCCCGCAACGGACGCCAGGGCGGTGCCGATCTACCAGACTACATCTTATGTTTTCAGGAACAGTAAGCATGCGGCAGACAGATTCGGACTGGCTGATGCGGGAAACATCTACGGAAGACTTACCAACTCCACTCAGGGAGTGTTTGAAGACAGGATAGCGGCACTTGAAGGAGGAAGCGCAGGACTGGCACTTGCATCCGGAGCCGCAGCAATAACTTATACGATAGAGGCGCTTGCAGCAGGCGGCGGACATATCGTGGCGCAGAAGACCATCTACGGCGGATCCTATAATCTTCTGGCACATACACTTCCGCTTTACGGCATAAGGACAACTTTTGTGGATGCGCACAACCTTGCCGAGGTCGAAGGTGCGATAGAAGCTGATACGAGAGCGATATACTTAGAGACACTCGGAAACCCCAACAGTGACATCCCTGATATCGATGCTATCGCCAAGATCGCACATGCCAAGGGACTTCCGGTTGTTGTTGACAATACGTTCGGAACACCTTTCCTTATCCGCCCGATCGAACATGGCGCAGACATAGTGGTTCATTCCGCTACAAAGTTCATCGGTGGTCACGGAACAACTCTTGGCGGAGTTATCGTTGAGTCCGGGAAGTTTGACTGGAAGGCAAGCGGCAAATACCCGAACATCGCGGATCCGAACCCGAGCTACCACGGCGTATCATTTGCGGATGCGGTCGGTCCCGCAGCGTTTGTGACATATATACGCGCTATCCTGCTTCGTGATACCGGTGCAACGCTTTCACCGTTTTCGGCATTCCTTCTTCTTCAGGGTGTTGAGACATTATCGCTTCGACTCGAGAGACATGCCGAGAACACCAAGAAGGTCGTTGAATATCTGTCCAAACATCCGAAGGTTGCAAAGGTCAATCATCCTTCGCTTCCCGATCATCCGGATCATGAACTGTATAAGAAGTATTTCCCGAACGGAGGAGGCTCGATCTTCACGTTTGAGATCAAGGGCGGACAGGAAGCTGCATGGAAGTTCATCGATAATCTTAAGATATTCTCGCTGCTTGCAAATGTTGCTGATGTAAAGAGTCTTGTCATTCATCCCGCATCAACAACGCATTCACAGCTGTCGGAGAGCGAACTTGCCGATCAGGACATCAC
>JAFRIL010000235.1 GCA_017432845.1 Lachnospiraceae bacterium
AAGGACTCTCTCACTCTTCTATACGCCCTTGCAGGCTTAAGGAGATTCTATCCGAAGAGATTTGAGCTGTGTGCGATCACTGTGGATCTGGGGTTTCCCGGATTTGATACCCAAAAGATCAATTCTTTGTGTGAAGAACTCAGTGTTCCCTATACTGTTGTTAAGACAGATATATACGATATTGTATTTAATATACGTAAAGAGAGTAATCCGTGCAGTCTTTGCTCAAAACTGCGAAAAGGCTCATTAAACAGTGCTATCGTAGATATGGGATGCAATAAGGTTGCATACGGTCATCACATGGATGATGTAGTCGATACTCTCATGCTATCCCTTATCTATGAGGGAAGGATCAATACATTCTCCCCGGTAACTTATCTGGACAGAATGAAAGTTACTGTCATCAGGCCTTTGTTATATGTCAAAGAATCCGATATCATCGGGTTTCGCAACAAAATGGACCTTCCCGTCATTAAAGGAATATGCCCTGCTGACGGATATACCAAACGTGAATATGTCAAAGAGTTATTGGACAGGATCAACAGTGAAAATCCCGGTGTGAGGGAGCGGATGTTCACTGCCATCGAGGGAAGCAGTATTAAGGGGTGGAACAATGAACAACATGAATTACCATGATAAGAAAAATGCCGAGAATATGTTAAAACTTCGGGAGATAATGACTACTCTCCCACCGTTTTGCAGGGATTTCTTCCTCGGGATAAAAGATACCACATCTACACGTACAAGACTTGCTTACGCATACGATCTTCGCATGTTCTTCGAATATCTGCATGAACATCATCCCGAATTTATGAAAAAGGAAGTAAGGGAATATGAAGTAAAATGCCTTGATAAGATTAGGCCGATCGATATTACGGAATATCTGGACTATCTGTCGTATTACGAAAAGGATAATGAAGCAATAACCAACGAGGAGCGGGGAAAACAAAGAAAACTTGCTTCACTTCGAAGCTTCTACAAGTTCTTCTTCAATTCCGAGATGATCGAAAAGAATCCGGCTGCCCTCGTATCAATGCCGAAGCTTCATAAAAAGGAGATCATCAGACTTGATCCCGACGAGGTTGCTCTTCTACTCGATCATGTGGAAAACGGTGACCAGATGAGCAAACAGCAGGCGAGATTCCATGAAAAGACAAAAGTAAGGGATCTGGCACTTATCACTCTCCTGCTTGGTACCGGTATCCGTGTGTCGGAATGCGTGGGTCTTGATATCAAGGATGTGGACTTCAAGAACAACGGGATCCTGATAAGAAGAAAAGGCGGATATGAAGCCGTAGTATATTTCGGCGATGAAGTGGAGAAGGCTCTTACGGACTATCTTGCAGAACGTAAAACAATAATACCCGAAAGCGGTCACGAGGATGCACTGTTCCTGTCATTGCAGAATAAGCGACTGACCGTGCGTGCTGTTGAAAAACTGGTTAAAAAGTATGCATCAGCGGTTACTTCCCTCAAAAAGATAACGCCTCATAAGCTGAGAAGTACCTACGGAACCAGCCTGTATCGTGAAACCGGGGATATCTACCTGGTAGCAGATGTACTGGGCCATTCAGATGTAAATACTACCAAAAAGCACTATGCAGCCCTTGAAGACGACAGACGGCGCATGGCAGCATCTGCCGTCAGACTGCGTGAGGATGATAACACGTAACAATCAGACGTTATAATACGGTATAACAAGATAGTTTCCGGGGATCAGTTCATCATACGGGGAGATATGATTGATGCTCCTAATCTCATCCTCCATCCTCTTAACGGATGAGAATTCCGGGGTGTAATACTCTTCGGCTATGGATTCGACCGAATCGTTACAGTAGATCATGATGCTCTTATACTGTTTGGAAGAAAGGTCAACAGATGCTTCATCTGTATTGGCAAAAGCTCTTATCGAGAAGACCAGACAAAGGATGAGCGTTATCATTATTCCTATCATTATTGCTATCCTGATCTTAAGCTGTCTTGCTCTTTCATACTTTGCTCTTCTTGCGTAAGCGTTCATTACAGACTCCTCCATCCAAACTTCTGTTCCAAACATCTGTTCTGTATGTTCATATTATATCGAACACGTATTCGATTGTCAATACATATTTTGAAATTTTTCGAACATATTTTCCGAAAATATGTTTGCATAATACGAACATATGTGTTATCATCTGATCATAAAAGTGATCATTATCTATCACGTTTTTGATGATAATACCTTATGTGTCCAATAAAAATGCCACTATGAGCGGGAGGTGTCTATGGCAAACGGTAATATTACATCTAAGCAACAGGAGATCCTTGAATATCTTAAGGAAGTGATCCTTAAAAAGGGTTATCCGCCCTCGGTCAGGGAGATATGCACTGCTGTGGGACTGTCTTCCACATCAAGTGTTTTCAATCATCTTGAGAAGCTTGAGAAGAACGGTTATATAAGAAGAGATCCGGCCAAGCCCAGATGTATAGAGATCGTCGATGACAGTTTTCAGCTTACCAGACGCGAGATGGCACAGATCCCTGTTGTCGGGACCGTTGCCGCCGGCCAGCCTATACTCGCTCAGCAGAATATTACAGACTACTTCCCTATCCCGGCAGAATACGCACCGAATGCCGATTCATTCATCCTTACCGTTAAGGGTGAGAGTATGATCAATGCCGGTATCTTAAGCGGGGACAGAATATTTGTTGAGAAATGCAATACCGCCAGAAACGGCGATATCGTAGTGGCTCTTATAGATGATTCCGCCACTGTTAAGACTTATTACAAAGAAAACGGTCATTACAGGCTCCAGCCCGAGAATGATACGATGGAGCCGATAATAACCGATCATGTGGATATACTCGGAAGGGTTTACGGTGTGTTCAGGTTCATGAACTGATCATTGTACCGTCCCTGTAGAGCCGTTCGAGATCGTAGAACTTTCTGTTCTCGTGATCGAACAGATGGAATATCACATCATCATATCCGATAAGGATCCATGATGCCTTATCATATCCTTCGATACAGTAGTGAGTGTAGCCTTCCTTTGACAGTTTCTCATCGGCGGCATCACTCATTGCTTGTATCTGTTTTTTATTATTACCCGTTGCGATAACAAGAGCATCCGCTATGACACTGATCTCGGAAATATCAATTACCGTGATATCTTCCGCCTTTTTTTCGGATAATGCCGCAACTCCGGTATCTATTATATGTTTTGCTGTATCTGATAATGCCATGACCAATTTCCCTATTCTTCGTAATTACTGTTTTCCTTATAGTATTTGAATGTATCTATCGTGCTCCTGTCTATCTGCTTAGATGCCCTCTGAAGATAATCTATACAGTTACGGCACACATATGCAGTCGCTATATCGATATCCGTAAAGGCCATTGCCCTTATGCGGTCGAGCGAAGGGATCCCGGTGCGGTTTGGCTCGATATAATCCGCTACAAACACGATCTTTTCAAGAAGGCTCATCTCAGGCCGTCCCGTTGTATGATAACAGATCGCATCAAGTATTTCCTTATCTTCAATCTTGTATTTTTGTTTTGCTATGGTAGCTCCTGCTTTGGCATGAAGCAGTTCGGGATTGTCACGCTCCATCTGCGATATCTCAAGGCCCGTCATAAATGCCGCAGTAAGCAGATCTCCTTCGGACAATCCCTTGGCACAATCATGAAGAAGTCCTGCAAGATGCGCTTTTTTAACATCATAACCGTATCTCATCGCAAGGCAGGCCGCAGTATCACTAACACCTATAGAATGAATGTACCGCTTGTGGCTTATCGATCCCTTCAAAACCTTGCGGCAATTATCATATTGTTCATCTATTACGATCGTTCCCATAATAAATCAGCGATATAATCCGTTCTCTTTGATATAATCAATGACTTTTTCATTCAGATAATATCGGCAGCTCATACCCCTTTTTATGAGGTCCTTTATATCCGTAGAAGATATCCTTACCTCGGGAACATCCATGAACATAACCTTTGCATCATATTCTTTCTGAAGAAATACAAGCATGTCATCAAGATCCTTCTTCGGTATATTATCCCTTCTGGCACATACTATCGTGCATCTTTTGAATATCTCTTCCGGCCTGTTCCACGTTTTCATTGACATGAAAACATCCGCTCCGATTATATAGTAATAGTCGGTATCGGGATTTTCGCGGCAGAGGATCTTAAATGTTTCGTATGTATAGCTGTTACCTTCGCGTTCGGCCTCAATGGTCGAGAGCTCAAATCTGTCATTATCCTCAATCGCAAGCCTTGTCATCTCAACCCGGTGTTCTTTTGGGGAGACTTTATCGATATCTTTCAGATAGGAACAGCCGCTTGGCATGATGAGCACTTTATCAAGGCCCACCTCTTCAAGTGCGTTCTGCGCCAGGATAAGATGTCCCATATGTATCGGATCAAATGTACCGCCGAATACTCCGACCTTCTTTTGGCTCATAATGATATCTTCCTGTCTTCCTTTTTGGGATTCTGACGAAACAGTACTATCTTCTTTCCGATCACATGAACAACTTCGGATCTGGTCCTTTCGGCAAGTATTTGTGCTATTGTGTGCGGATCGTCGGCACAGTTTTTGAGCACCGACAGCTTTATAAGCTCCCTTGCTGTAAGTGCTTCATTTACAGCCTCGCACAGCTCGGGTGTGATGCTTCCCTTCCCGATCTGGAATATGGGATCAAATGTGCTGGATATACTCTTTAAATATGCTCGCTGCTTGCTTGTCATAATACTCTCCTGAGCGCGTCACTCAAAATATTCGAATTCCCATCCGTAAAGCTTGACCGTATCACCTTC
>JAFRIL010000236.1 GCA_017432845.1 Lachnospiraceae bacterium
ATGGAATCCACCAGGACCCTGGCCGTGCCGTTTTCAAAAAACAGCATGCCTCCGCCGATGGCATAGTATTTCTTTTCCCCGTCCACGGTTAAAACCAGCTTGGAGATGTCAAGCATCAGTACCGTAGACATGTGATGTTCCAGTAAGCCTCTTTCACCGTCTATCGTGCCTGCCGTAAGGGCATCGCACTCTATGGTTTTATAGGGGCCGTTGGGGGTGATTATTTCACAGTTAATCATTATTTCTTCATGCTCTCCGCTTTTTTAACCGCATCTTCAATATCTGCTGTCCTGTATGTTATATCGTCAGCCGCCTCAAGCGCAAATGAAAGAGGGTGTCTTCTTCCGCAGGTGCCGCATGATTTTTGCACATCTTCAAAAATATCTGCATCAGCGGCAAAATATCCCATCTTCTTGCATGTGATATCATCCTTGTCCTGTCCTATCTGTTCGGATGAGACCGGATACTTCATTATTGTCGCAAGAAGCGCCTTGGTGAGGTTCATCCCATGCTCATCAACCAGAAAGTGGAGTTTGGTAACTACCCGGAGGGCCTGAGTGTTTCCCTCAAAATTGTAGAAATCTTCTCTCTGTTGCGGGCTAAGGACATCACTTACCTTCCGCCCCTTATACTCAAGGAGCGGAAGGTTCTTTCTGAACCAGTCCCTTATGGCATCCTCGCCGAAATGTCCGAAAGGCGGATTTCCTATATCATGGAGAAGTCCGGCGCATTCAAGCACCGATGACACATCCTCCCTCATCTTTTCGGTAAATGATCCATCCTTATTCTCCGAAATGATCCTTGAGCCGATCATTTTGCCTATGGACCGGGCAAAATTGGCCACTTCAAGGGAATGTGTCAGCCTTGTCCTTATAAAATCACTTTTATCAAGGGGAAATACCTGGGTTTTATCCTGAAGACGCCGAAATGAGGCGCTTGATATGATGCGCTGATAGTCTTTTTCAAATTCGGTTCGAAGGTCCGACGCGGAAACATTCCTTGTTGCCATCCGGATCCTGTCGGAACACATCAGAGTCGTCCAATCCATAACTTTACTCGGTAACACCTATATTGATCTTGAGATTTCCCTCGTTCATGTTACATTCGACTTCCGAAGTCTGGGAACCTTTTGCGGTCTCCGCATGTATCGTATACATACAGGGGAGCAGCGGACTGACGATCGCGCTCTGTCCCGAATCCATGGTCTGATCCGAAAATCCCGATATCGAGATCGTGGTTCCGTCGTATCCCATATTTATCGTAAACTGAAGCAAGGGAAGTTTTACGAGATATGCAGATCCGTTCTTTGCCGAAAATGCCGACTCATCTTTAATGCCCGCCAAAAAAGTCTCCCTCTTATCCGAATTATCAGCCATATACTTCGTAAAATGCTCCACAACCGACTGGGGATAACCGATCAGAGTCTTACTCTCTTCATCCTCATACGAAAGCTTTGATCCGACAAATTCCACATCATTGGCGGCAAGAGCCGAGTCAAGCTGCGTCAGGAGTTCCTCATATGAGGATGCTTCCGGATAACTGCCCACAGATTCTCCGACATCAAGCGTCATAGTTGCTCCGGTAGTTGAGTTGGGCGCCGCCGATGCAGTAGTTTCACCCAATAATGCGGCATTTGGATCTGCTGATGTTGCAGCATCACCTGTCTCCTGTGTCTGGGCAGGCTGCGTGGCTGCTGCCGCGTTATATCCCGAACCGAGTCCGCCGTTCCTGTAATCTGCAAATATATCCTTAACAACGCCAGTGATGGTAAATACATTGTTCGGATAATATATACCCTCCCTGCTCTTTCCCATACCTTGGGTATAGGCGAGCATCGCGGTCATAACAGCTATGGCAAGTACGACAACGTAAGCTATCCAGGCATAGTCAAGTATCCCTCCGCTCCGGTAGTTCGATGCACCTCTTGGGGGTGCAAACGTCTGCGCCGGGGCAGGCGAAGGAGCGCTCACACGCGACGCCTGTGGAGCCTTCTTCGGTCCGGTATATCCGCTTTTAAATCTGGCACGCGATCTTGGCGCCTGGCCGCTTATCACGTCCTGGACGGTCGGAGCCGTCCGTTTGTTCCTGTTATCTGCCATTATCAAAAATCAAGATCGTCTTCCTCAGGCCTCATAACCTGATGGAGCTTTATCTCAAAATCCTGCCTTTCCTTCTGCTTGAGGGAATTGAGGATCATTCCCGAAAAGAACGATTGTATCGATGCAAGAAATACAAATCCGCAAACAACAAGCGTCGGGATCTTCGACACCGTGTGTGTTCGCAAAAAGTCGGCAAACACGGGTGCAAAGAAAATAAATGCGATAATATCAAGCAAAAGAGCCATCCCCGCAAAGAACTGCAGAGGCTTATATATCCTGTAGAAATTAATGATGGTAAACAGCACACGTATGCCGTCACCTACCGTATCAAGCTTCGATTCGCTCCCCTCCGGACGGTCACGGTACTGAACGACGACATTCTCGATCTCCATATTCTTGTCTATGGCATGGATCGTCATCTCTGTCTCGATCTCGAACCCCTCGGAAAGAACCGGGAACGTTTTGACAAACCTGTATGAAAACGCCCTGTAGCCCGTCATAATGTCGGTAATGTCACTATGAAACAGGACATTTATCGACTTCTTAACGATCGAATTGCCGAAATTGTGGAAAAGCCGCTTGTTTTCCGTAAAATATGTCGAAGACAGGCGGTCGCCGATAACCATATCAGCCTTCCTGTCAAGGACCGCATTGATCATTTCCCTGGCATTGTCAGCCGGATACGTATCGTCTCCGTCAACCATCAGATAGCAGTCGGCGTCGATCTCCATAAACATGCGGCGCATGACATTTCCCTTACCCTGCTTGTATTCACGTCTGACGACAGCCCCGGCCTCCTTGGCTATAGCTGCAGAGTCATCGGTCGAATTATTGTCATATACATAAATTACAGCCTCGGGAAGTGCTTCTTTGTAATCACGCACCACCTTGGCTATCGTCTGGCTCTCATTATAACAAGGTATCAGTACGGCAATCCTGTTCAAGATCGTGTTCCTCCCCTCGTGCCATTCTATCATATAAGTAACGTCGCCTCAAGTTGTGCGCCGCCCCGTTCTCTTTGCAACTGCCGATACTATACACATGATCAGTGGGCATACGATACCGACAAGCAGCGCATTTCCGACCGCGTACCTTGCGCCGGAGATGATGGCAGTATTAAGATCAAGTGCACCTGCGAGAAATCTAAGCATAGGGATAAAGAAAAGCGTCAAAAACACTCCGGCCAGGAGCTGTACG